>CAZCDO010000248.1:0-4783 GCA_964497135.1 uncultured Verrucomicrobiota bacterium | reverse complement strand
GTCGTCGAAGAGGGCATCCCGTTTTTTGAATACACCTTCGATTTACCCTACCGCGCCGCCAAGGAAGGCACCTATACCTTCGGTCCAGTCCTCTTCAAGGGACGGGTCGTCAACGCTCCAACCGAATCCCGCCAGCTCAGTTTGCGCCCCGTTTTTGCCGTCGGCCCGGCCGCAACGGTCCGGGTCATCCCTCCCCCGGAAGCGGGGCGGCCGGATAGCTATATCGGGGTCCTTGGCAGTAATCTCACCGCGGTTGCCGAACTGGACGCCCAGACCTGTCTGGTCGGCGATCCACTCACCTTGGTGGTCAATGTGACCGGCCCGGTCCAATGGCGGAATGTCACCCCCCTTCGGCTCAGTCTCCAGACCAATCTGTTGGACCTGTTCACCATCTACCAGGATCAGGTTCAAATCGTGAAAGGCGACCAATCCCGACAATTCATTTATACCCTGCGCCCCATCAAGGCGGGCACCTTTGAAGTTCCGCCCATCGCGGTTTCCTATTATGACGCCGAGTCCCGCGATTATCGCACGATCCGGACCGACCCCCTGCCGATCCGCGTTAATCCGTCGGCGGAATTCACCTCCGCCCAGGTGGTGGGCCAATCGACCAACCGCTCCGCGAACGCCCCCGGGGTGCCGCCAACCCCGGTTCTGGCCGCGTTGCGAATGGATCCGCAGGGAGCCCGGCCGGCCTCTCTGGTCAACCCGCCCGCGCTCTTGTGGGGAGCCGGGCTGATGCCGATTCTGGCTCTGCTCCTCTGGCTCGGTCGAGCCGGCTGGCAACGGCGTCAGCACCTGCGCCGCGCCTGGTCACGGCGGAGAGCCTGGCATCGGGCCCGGCATCGGCTGCAGGAAGCATCACGCCTCTCCACAACCGATACCCGCTTCCATCAACTCATTTGTGAGGCCATCCGGGGTTATCTCTCCGACCGTCTGAATATCGAGGCCGGCCCCCTCACCCCGGATGAAGTGCGACAACGAATCGTTGATCGGGCCATCGCGCCCGAGCTGGCTGAGGGAGTCCGTACACTTCTCGAACGCCACTCCCATGCCCAGTTCGGCGCGCCGACAACAGCCGCCGAAACACCGAACCAGACCCTTCAAAAAATAGACGACCTGCTCACCGCTCTTGACCGGATTCCGAATCGGCAGCCCTCAAACCCGGCTAAAAAGCTGGCGGTTCTTTTCGCGATCGCTTTGATTGCCAACGCCGCTCAGGGTCAACCCGAGGAAGATGACTTCCTCTGGCAGGAAGCCAATAGCCGGATGCAAACCGCCCAGACCCCTACGGATTTCTCCTTGGCCGCCGATATTTATCGGCAGATGATCGAACGCGGAGTTCGGAATGGGCCGGTCTTTATCAATTGGGGAATCGCTCTCCTCCAGGCCGGGCATCCCGCCGAAGCCCGCGAGGCGTTTCTCCGGGCAGAGCGGTATGTCGGAAGTGATCCGGAAATTGTGCGAAGTTTGCGACTCGCCACGGTGAAAGTTGACAAAAACCCGGATGCCGATCTTCCCTGGTATCGGGTGCCCCTCTTCTGGCATTACGATCTTCCCTGCGCGCTCCGCTTTCAAATCGCCGCTGGCGCCTTCATTCTGGTTTGGCTGGCACTCATCGCGAGCTTTTTCGGCGGCCGGCGATGGGCCCGGCGCCTCGGGTGGGCGGCCCTGCTGATTCTGGCCGTGTTCGGTTCCAGCACCCTGACCACCCTGTATCAGGAAGGCCTGCTGTTTCATTGACGGGGATCGAGGGTTCCGCTAAAAGACGCTGGTACTCAGGGAATAAGGGAAAGGGACAAAAGGGACATTCAAAGACTTAAATTTTCGTCGTTTTGGTCTTTCAAGTCCTTTGGGGGATTTCTCATGCTCAACCATATCTTGCCGCCTCATGGCGGCTATCAATCTCTGCTCTCCTTCCAGAAATCCGAAATCGTCTACGACGCCACCGTCAAGTTTTGCGCTGACCTTCTCGATCGACGCGACCGCACCGTCGACCAAATGATTCAAGCCGCACGATCCGGGAAGCAAAACATCGTTGAGGGAAGCCAGGCTTCGGGCACTTCAAAAGAAATGGAACTCAAATTAACCAGCGTAGCGCGGGCGAGTCTGGAAGAATTATTGACCGACTATCGCGATTTTCTGCGCACCCGCGGTTTCGAAGAATGGCCCAAAGACCACCCCCACGTCACACGCCTCCGCGAACTGAACAGACAACCTGACGCGAACTATGCGACTTTCAAAAAAGCCGTTGAACACCCCGACCCCTCGATCCGGGCCAATGCCATCATCGGCCTCATCAAAGTGACCAACTACCTGCTCGACCAACAAATCCGGCAACTGGAACAGGCCTTCATCCATGAAGGCGGCCTCCGTGAACGAATGACCCGCGCCCGTCTCCAAATGCGGGCGACGCAATCGTAGTTGTCCCAGCGGCCTTTGCTACTGATAGGCCAATTCTTTCCAAGACACTGAATATGACGATTTATATTACATGACGAAGGACATTGCGCCGAATAACAAAATGACTGCAACAACATAAATCGGGAAACCTGCAAAAATCAAAACGAGATCTCCCAATGAGAGACTATTCTGTCGTTTATCGGACAGATAACCAATTGTCGTCCAATGCACAAGGATCCCTAGAAAGGTTAGTGAGGCGATAGTGCCACCATCCATCACGTAAACCGACAAAAAACCACAAAGCACTTCAAGCGTAACAATGAGATATACAAAATACCGGAAATCATACATTCGGAATTTTTTAGGCTTATCCATGTTGTCATTCAGGATTTCCACGGCCCATATAGCCCCCGCATTCCCCGTTTTATCCGTCTTTATTGTCCATCACGTCCCTTTTTGCCCGAACCGCGCGGATGAGCCAGGACCAGTCCCAGCGCCACAATGGCGGCTGTGGTCCACACGGTCGCCGGCATCTGTAAATTAAAATCACCCAACGAATGAAATCCCATCGCCAGCACAGCGCCCAATGCGGCCAGCGGCGCCCATAGATCTTCCCGACCCGTAAAATGCCAGTCCCGCCGGCTTCGATCCCCGGCTTCCCGGCGCAAGGCATCCCACAACAACTTCACGCCCAATCCCATCAGGATCACAAACAATATCAAGCCCACCACCCCATACTCCTCCATCAGTTGCACCCAGTCGCTATGCACTTCAAAGGAATGAAAACTATTATTGAGGCGGGTCGGCCAGCGCCCGGCCGCCCGATCCCCGTCCCCGCTCGCGGCCACATGCGCCCACCAGTGCCGATGCTGGCCCGGTCCGATCCCCCAGACCGGAGCGTTGCGCCAGGCGCGCAGTGCGCCCCCGATCATGACCCCCCGATCGCTGTGCTGGATCTCATGCCACGGATAATGCCGAAACCGCACGGCATACGGATGGTCGGACCCCAGCACCCATACGGTCCCCGCCACCAATATTGCCAAAACAACCCCGCGCAAGCCCCAGCGCAGGCACGGCCGGTACTGGCCAAATCCCACAGCTAAAAAGCCCGCCCCCAGCACGGCCACTGTCATCCCCGCTCCGCGCGATTTACTTAACACAATGCCCGTGAGCGCGATCAGTACCAGCGGAAGGCCGACGGCCTTCAGCCGACGGGGAATATCCCGGGTCACACAAACGGCCAAGCCCAACGCCAAACCGATTTCCAAAATACCGGCGAAATGATCGGGACAATAATAGGATCCCGTCGCCCGCAGATGCCCCTGCTGATATTGTGGGTATCCCGGCATCCACATCACGAAGGCATTCCCCGAGACAAAGTGGTTCACAATCCCGTACAACCCCAGGGCCATCAAGTTAAGCATCAGCAACAGGGCCATTCCCCGGATTTGCCGGACCGTAAAGCTCATCAGGATGGGAATCGCTGTCAGACCGGCCGTCAGGTGCAATAAAAAACTGCGTTCGGCATCGAGCCGCACATCGGCCTGCAAGGCTCGAATAAAGGCATACCCCAGAAATACCAGGTAGGCGCACCCCAGAGGCGCATACGGCCGCAGGGAACGCAAATGGCGCGTTCCCAATGTTCCACAGAAGACCAGACGCAGGCTGAATAGTGCCGCCACACTGAAGATGCCCGTCGTAAAGACCCAGAACCACCACATCTCCCAGGCGCCAAACAACCAGGGGGAGGCGGTCAGCAAAACCGCCAATCCCCCAAAAATCAACCGGCTCAAAAAAAGATCGATCCGCTGAATCGTTTCAATCCGCATGCCACCCCTCACCGATGATAAAATTCGGCAATGCTCTCAACCACGTAACGGGCTTGGGCATCACTCAATTCAGGATAAATCGGGAGGGCCAGGGTCTCCAGGGCCGCCCGCTCGCTTTCGGGGAAATCGCCCGGCCGATAATTCAACCCGGCAAAGCATTCCTGCAGATGCAAGGGAACGGGGTAATAGACTTCCACCCCGACCTGGCGGGCCAGGAGGTGGGCCTTCAGTTCATCCCGCCGGGACGCCCGAACAACGTATTGATTGAAAATGTGCCGGTTCATCACCACCCGCGGCAAGGTCAGTTGTCCCGCGCCCACCACACCCGCCTCGTTCAGCAGGCGGTCATAGCGCCGGGCATTGGACTGCCGGGCCGATGTCCACGCATCCAAATGACGGAGCTTGATTTCGACCACCGCCGCCTGCAAAGCATCGAGTCGGAAGTTGCCCCCCAGCAACCGATGGTAATACTTGGGCTCCATCCCGTGCACCCGCAAAATCGAAACCTTGTCCGCCCGGCCGCGATCCCGCGTCACCACCATTCCGCCGTC
>CAZCDO010000247.1:0-4812 GCA_964497135.1 uncultured Verrucomicrobiota bacterium | reverse complement strand
TCGGCCTCTACCTGGTCAACTATCAGACCGCCACCAACTGGATCGAGCCCGCCCCCCAATATGTCACCATCAACGAAGGCGCGGAAACCACCGTAATCGCCGTTTATGTGCCGATTACCGGCACGATTCAAATGTTCCTCGAGCCGCCAGCCGCCATTGCCCTGGGTGCCGCCTGGCGCATCGATGGTGGCGCCTGGCAAGGCTCGGGAGATTCGGTCAGCAATCTCACCCTCGGAACCCATTCGGTTGAATTTCAGACCGCGACGCCCTACCTCTCGCCCGCCAATTTCCCCGTCACGTTCACCAATGCGGTCCCGTTTGTCGGCACCGGACTCTATACCATGGTCGCGGGTATTTTTGTGACTCTGCACCCACCGGATGCCGTCGCCTCCGGCGCCCAGTGGCGGGTCTCGGGCGGTGCCTGGACCAACAGCGGGAGTTTCATTCCGCTGAGCCCTGGAACTTATACGGTCAACTTTAAATCCATCGCCGGTTGGGCCGAACCCGCGCCCGTCAGTGCGGTTGTCTCCAATGAAATCACGACGTTCCTATCGGGAACGTATTATCAATATGCCATCCTCGGTTACTATGGCACCAATGGCGGCGGCCAGTTCAGCAAGCCGGTCAGTGTGGTTTATGACAAGACGCACCGGTTGTATGTCGCCGACAGCGAAAATGACCGGATCCAATTCTACCACCCCACTTCGGGCGTTTGGACCATCCTCGGCTCGCCCGGGACCAATCTCGGGCAGTTCAACCAGCCGATGGCCCTGGCTGTTGATGGCGCAGACAACCTTTATGTCGCGGATGCCATCAACAACCGGATTCAACGGTGGAATCGCAATTCGAATACCTGGTCCCTCCTGGCGGGGCCCGGCACCGGCATCGGCCAATTCAACGGGCCTTTCGATCTCGCTGTCGATCCCTCAACCAACGTGTATGCGACCGATCTGGTCAACAACCGGGTCCAGAAACGAACCCCGGCCGGCTCATGGTCAATCATCATCTCCAATGGATTCAGCACTCACCAGACCCGGGCACCCCGGGGAATAACAATCGACCATAACGGTCAATTGGTAATCTCCGATTTTGTTTCAACCAACTCACTGAGCCGAATCCGTCTATTTACTCCCGCCGGTTCACTTATCGATCAGATCGGCAGTTCCTCCACCAACTCAGGCGGATTTACAAGATCCTGGGGAATGTCAGCCAACACCAACGGCCAGATCGCCGTCGCGGATTGGGAAAACAGCCGCGTCATGATGGGATCCTCCTTCCCCAATGGCTGGAACCTACTGGTCAGTTCATCCGTTCTCAGCCTGCCGCAAGACGTCGCTTTCGATCCACACGGTTTTCTCTGTATTGCCGATACGGGAAACCACCGGCTCCTGCTCCTGACCCTGCCATCCTCTGAGTCCATCCCCCCCAACTTCTATCCGGATTCGGTCGCTTCGTCCCCTGGCGGGTTTGTCATTACGTGGAACGGCGATGCCGATTGGATTTATACCGTTCAATATACCGATACCCTGCCGAATCTTAATCCTTGGAAGGATGTGCCGGGTTGTGTCAATATCCCCGGCAGTAATGGACTTATGAGTTGTGTCGACACATCGAGTGTCAGTGTCTCCAGTCGCTACTATCGGATTCTGGCCTATTAATCAGGTTAAGGAAGGAAATGGTATCCATGAAGAAAAAGAGTCTCATCGTCTGGTCCGCGTTGTCTGCCAGCATTGCCCTGATTGCTGTCTTGTCGTTGTTCGCCCAGGTGGCCCGCACCCCCGATCCGGCGCCGCAACCGGTCATCCCCTTGGAAAACACTTCGGTGCAAGCGGCCGCCCCCCTCGCACCCACGTCCGCCGAGCCCGCCCTTCCGGTTGCCGTATCCGAAAGCGATTCTGCGCCATCGCCCATCGTTGAAAATGCGCCGGACAGATTCCAACCCCGGAATTCAATCGCCTCCCTGACGGTCGAAGAGGCCGACGCGACGGACATCGCCCCCCCCACCCTGGATCAACCCTTCCCCACCAATCAACAGCCCAACCTCATCTCCGTCGCCCTCGATGATGTGCCGCTTCTGGAGGTGGTCCGCATGTTTACCCGCATCTCCGGGGCCAATATCATCGCCTCCGCCACCAACCTCCAGGGAACCGTCACGGTCAATATCCAGGATGTCGAGTGGAAGCCCGCCCTCAACTCCATTCTCTCCATGCACAACATGACATTGGTCGAAACCACCGCCGGTTCCCAAATCTATACCATTGCATCCCGCAAGGCGGACCAGCCTGACCCTCTGGTTGCCGATACCGTTTTCCTGAGCTATGCCCCGGTATCCAATGTAATCGCCATTGTCTCTTCCATGCTCGCCGGACAGGGCAGTGTTGTCCCTTTCAATTCCGGCAATGCCCTGATTGTCCGCGGCACCGCGGCCAATATCATCGAAATCAAGCGGGTCATCAAGGAGATCGACCAGCCCCGCAAACAGGTCTATATCGAGGCGAAATTCGTCGAGTTGACCGATCAGGCCATTAAGAATCTCGGTATCAACTGGCAAGTCCTCCAGGGCTACAAAGTCGGCGTTGGGAGCATGAAAATCGGGTATGAAAACAAGGGTGTAAAAACCGACATCACGAAGGATTCCCAAATCCAAAAGGATGATCGGATCCATATTGACGGGATCAATGAGCGCTATGACAAGGATGGCCAGCAATACCAGGAAATCACCCCCGGCACCCCGGCCGTCATTCAAAATGGCGTCGTCATCACGCCCGCCACTCCCGATCTCATCACTCCCTCCCGGACCCTGACCGATACCATCGACCAAAGCAAATTGAACGAACAAGCACTGCTCTCCTCTGAAGAGCGCACCATCACCGATATCCGTACGGCTGTCTTGAGTGCCGACGATTTCTCTCTGATCCTCAGCGCCTTGAAGGAAACCACCGGTATCAGCGTGGTCTCCAATCCCAAAATTATTGTCGCCAATGATGAAACCGCCACCATCCATATCGGCGACAATGAACCGAATATCAAGGGCACGGTCACCCCCGGTCAGCAGGGCCAGGCCAATACCACCACCTACGAACTGGACGACAAGGAACCCTATTTCAAGTTCGGCGTAACCCTCGATGTCACTCCCACCATCAATAGCGAAAGCAATATTACCGTCCGGATTTCTCCAACGATCAGCCGTTTCGTGCAAAATAAGGTCGCCCCGGATGGGAACTCTTTCCCCATCACCTCCACCAAGACGATCAAAACCATTTTCAGCCTCGATAACGGCAAAACCGCCGCCATCGGGGGACTCACGGAAACCACCGACCGCGATGTGACCAAAAAAGTCCCCCTCCTGGGTGATATTCCCCTGATCGGGAAATATCTATTCTCCCATACCAGTAAGGAAAAAAAACAGACCGAAACCATTATTTTCGTGACGGTCGGCATCGCACCGCCAGGAACGATGGATGGCCGGATCGGTCTCCCGGAAAACTCTGATCTGGTTGAACGTCATTTAGTGCTTTCGAAAAATCAGCGCGAGCTCAATCAGCAAGAGCTCCAGAAATTCAAGGATGACATTGACCAAAAGAAGAAAGCCGCCGCTCAGAAGAAGGCGAAGAACGCCAAGTAAACCGTCAGGCCACAGGATTCGGGGTTTAGGGTTGATTCCGCGCTGAACCCTAATTCCCCCTATATCCCACCGTAAGCCGACACCCCGCCATCCACCACAATCGCGGCCCCTTGAACGAATCGCGCCGCATCCGACGCCAACCATAAGGCTGGGCCAACCAGGTCTTCCGGCTGGCCAAATCGTTTCATCGGTGTGTGCGCGATGATTCTTTGACCCCGTTCCGTCAATTCACCGGTCTGTTCATCCGTTAGCAAAAACCGGTTTTGGTGGGTTAAAAAAAAGCCCGGAACCAAGGCATTCACTCGCAAATCGGCTGCATAGGTTTGCGCTAGATGGACGGACAGCCACTGGGTAAAATTGACCACTGCCGCTTTCCCCGCTGAATAGGCAACACTGCGCGTCAACGGCCGCATCGCGCCAATCGAGGCGATGTTGATGATGCATCCGCGTTTCCGGGCGGCCATCCCTCGTCCAAAAGCCTGGCAGGCATATAGGGTTCCCGAGAAATTCAGGGCCATTGCATGGTCCATCGGCTGTGCGTTTAAATCAAAAAAAGACCGGTCCGGCCCCGTCGTTGCGTCCGGAATTGCGCCGCCCGCGGCGTTGATCAGAATATCAATTTCAACTCCAGTCCGATCCAGTTCCTCGGCCATCTGGGCCAAGGATTCACGGGACGTCACGTCCGCCTGGCGCGCCTCAGCCAGCAGTCCGGCATCCGTCAATTCCCGGACCAACGCCTCAGCCCGGCCCAGGTGCGAATGTCCGCAGACCAGGACCCGAGCCCCCGCCCCTGCAAAACCCCGCGCCAGGGCGCCACCCAACACGCCACTCCCACCCATCACCAATACGGTCTGTCCGGTGAAATCGAATTCAACCTTTGCTTTGCCTGACTCTTGCATGGTTGACCTTTCTGTGCGGTTAAATCGCGGAGGAACTAACGCCATTACGTTATGCTGTTTGCCTCGGACGCGCAAGAACGACGTTATTTCCCAAATCCTCGCCGAAGCACCGCGTAGCGGCGGCCCCCGTCTTGGTCAGGCGCAGGCAGACGGCTCGCCAGAGTCTCGCCCTCCAAATATCAATCTATAATAAGATGGATAGTTCTCCCCTGGAGGCGAGCCGCTCTCACCTGGAGGGCGAGACTCTGGCGAGCCGCCCTCTCCCCTGGAGGGCGAGACCACGGCGAG
>CAZCDO010000246.1:0-4866 GCA_964497135.1 uncultured Verrucomicrobiota bacterium | reverse complement strand
TTGGCGCGTTCGCTGCCCTCGATGATGTTCTGCTTGCCGGATCGCGACGCGCCGACCATCTGCCCAAGCGTCTTGCCCAGCGGGTCGTCTTTCCATGACAGGTAGCGCTTGCAGAAACTGATCGTGCCGAGATGAATGATCGCGGCAAAGTTAAAGGAGTGAAGTTTGCGGTATCCCCCGCTGGGATTGTAGATCTGGCTCATGAGGTTTTTCCCTTGTTTGATTGTTCCCTGACCCTCTGACTTCATGACGCCGGGCCACTCTATCATCATCCGCACCCGGCGTCACGAGGTCATGCGGTCAATCTGCCTTCATTCTCGCTTTTATTCGGAGTATCGTTGGCTGACCTTCTCAATGCGCCGCCGACCAATCTTCGCTCCGCTTGATGAGGTCCCGGGCATCGGCCTCGGTTTCGCACTCGCGATCGAGCATGATGAACAGCCCGTCCGGCCCGAACTCCTTGAGCAGGACGGGAAGCTGGTCCGGGGTCGCGCCCAGCAGCAGCAGCGCCTTGCCGCCGTTGCGCACCTGGTGGTAGAGGTCGAACCAGCAGGGATCCCCGACACCGGGCTCGCTCGCTCCCGGCGTCCACTGGATCGCATTCAGGCCCGGGATCTTGACCAGGTGCTGCACATGCGGAATGCAGCCCGTTCCGTCGAGATGATAAACCGCGTAATCGAGGCGAGCGACTTGCCGGGCCAGGTACGGCGCCACGAACTCGGCGAACATGTTGGGTCCGATCATATAGCTGAAATCGCACTGGACCTTGGCCATGCGCCCGGGCGCCCAGACCTCGAAGGCGGTGAAGGCATTGCCGCCCTCGGCATCCTTGACCAATTCGTGGATGGGGTCGAAAAATTCGAAATACAGATTTTCGAGTCGCTCAAGCCAACGATGAACCCATGCCGGCCGATCATACAGGTCATAAAGCAACGCCTGCGGATCCCGCATGGCAGCCAGGATGTCGATGCCTTCGACCAAATCCGGGACCGTCATGAGCGCCTTGCCGCGGGCGCGCTCGGCCCCGCACCTCACCATCTCCAGATGCGTGCGCCACCACCGGTTATCAGGATCGAACACCGGCAGCGCGGCCCGCTCCGGATCCTCCCGGGGCAGGCAGGGTTCGTACCAGACCGTATCCCAGGAGAACCCCGGCTCACTCCCCAAATAGAGCGCCAGGCTGCCCGGCCCCAGGTCGAGGCTGAATTTGGGGAACATTTCGCCCACGTAAATACGGGATGCCATCCAGGCCTCCTGCTCATTCAGTCGGCGATCCGTATCGAGCGCATAGGCGCGCGGATCCTCGCCGGCATACGGCTCCGGAACCAGAAACGACAACGGCAACGCCTGGGGTCTCGGCGCACAGATGGCTAACGCCGGACGCCCCAAGCTCCGGCCTTCCCACCAGGCCGCCAAATGCCGGCGCGCCTCATTCCAATCGGTTTTGTACAACAGGCTCATCACATTTCCTCATTTTTGACTTTGTGACGCCCGAAGGTCATGAAGTCATGAGGTCATCCCGCTTCGTTCGTCACTCAACCGTCGCCTCGACGACGTGTTCACCCGCCGTCACCGGCGCCGGGATCAGATTCCCCTCCAGCGGAGCGCCGTCCAGAGTCAGCCGCACGGCCCCATCCGCCAGGCCCATGGGATTACGGATCACGATCCGATAGACGCCACCCCGGAACTCGCGCCGGACACTGACTTCCTTCCAAGCCGACGGCAGGCAGGGCCGGATTCGCAAGCCGTCGTAGTCGGCTCGCACCCCGAGCAGGTCCTCGACAATGATCCGGAAAAGCCAGCCGGCCGATCCCGTGGCCCACCCGTAAATGGACTGGCCCGCCCGTAAATTCTGGGGCCCCAGATACATATTGGTGATCGCATACGGCTCCACATGACCGGGGTAAGCCGGATTGGCCGCGTTGCTCGGGAAGAGCAGCTTCATGGTCTCCAGCGCCCGGTCGGGCCGGCCAATGGCGCAGTCCGCCGCGATCTTGAAGGTCACGCCATGGCAGTAGACCGAACCGTTCTCGTAGGCGCCGGGCTCGAAGGAGGTGATCCGGCCGATGCCCGCGTCGGGATTGGTGTAGCTGGGGGTGTTCAGCACGTAGCCATAGGGACACTTCAGTTGCGCCTCGACGACGTCCATCAACGCGCCCGGATCCTTCGCCGTTTCCGAAAGCACCGCCCAGGTCTGCATGTTCAGGAAGAGCCGGCCTTCTTCGTTCGCGTAGGACCCGATCTTCTCGCCCTTGTCGTTATAACCGCAGATAAAGTGATCCGTGTCCCAGGCATAGGTCTGCAGCGCAGAACTCAGCGACGTGGTACGATTACGAATCAGAAGGGCTTCTTCCGGCTTGCCCAGATGGTCGAGCAATTCGGCGAATTGTTTGGCCGCCCGGACCGTGGCCTGCGTCAGCCAGACGCTTTCGCCGCGGTTGGCAGCGCCCGCCAGATTCATCCCGTCATTCCAGTCCCCCCCGCCCCACAGGCACAGGCCATGTTCGCCTCGCCGCTCGAACAGGAAGCGCAGGCCGCGGCGGATATGATCCAGCACCGTGCCGCGTTCGTCGCTGCGGTTGTAGGGAATCACCTCATCGAGGAACCCCAGGTCGCCCGTTTCCTTCACATAGCCGATGACCGTGTCCGGAATCCACGACGGCTGATCGCGCACATCCCGCCAATGGGTTTCATCGCCTTCAGGCCACGACATGGGGGCCCCGCCCGTCGGCAACTGTCGACTGAGCAGGCCGACGATCGCCTTTCTGGAGTAGACCGGATCGACCAGGAGTCCGGCCCGGGAATCCTGCATGACATCGCGAAACCCCAGCGTCCCGCAGCGCCCCCAAGCCTGTCCAAGCCTGAACTGCCGCTTGAGCCAGACATTGGCAAAGGCGTTCACCTCCGCATCCGGCGTCTCCACCAGGATACGGTTGCGCACCGGCTCAAAGGCCTCGCAAGCGGCCGCCCAGTCGGCGTCGAAAACAGCGGCCGTGAGGTGTGCCCGAATGTCGGCGCGAGCCGCCTCCGGGCTCTGGGCCAGGCCGTTGACAAACCGAATCGTCGCAGTTTCACCCGGCGGCAAATCCAGATCGAACTGCAACACGCCCGCCAATTCAACATCGAACACATGGTCCAGGGAAGCCAGCAGACCTGCTTTCACGCTATCCGGATGCGCGATGTGGCCGTACATGCCCCGGAATCGTTTGGCGCTGGTCTCGTAAGCGTCGGGCGCGCGGTCGGCGGCGAAAAAGGCGGCCGTGAGAGGACGAGGCTTATCCAGGACGGGATTCGTCTGGATCACCGCGTGGGTCTCCCGGTCATAACGCGAACTGTTGGCGCCTTGAAAGCTGATCCGGCCGATGTCAGAAGCGGCATAAGCGAATAGCGAGATCGCCCGCGGCCGCGCGTCCCGGTTGGTGACCGTCACGCGCCAGCCCTCGCGGGGTCCCTGGGGAGGAATAAAGAAGACAAATTCGCACTCGATCCCGCGATAGGTCGAAAGCAGGGTCGAAGATCCGGTCCCCACTGTGGTCTGGAATCGATCGAACGGTTCATTGTCGAAATTCCGGTTAGCCGCCCAGTATTGGCCAGTGGCGCGGTCGCGCAGGAACAGCAGGCGGTTTTCCCCCTCGTCGGTCAGCGTCATCATCGCGCCATCCGGCGCGCGATAGTTGCTGGCCCCGCGTCCGAACTGGTCGAGGTAACAAAGCAGTTCCTCGTTCCAGAGGAAGTTGTACCACGGCCGCAGGGGACGCATCTCCGTAATGGTATACGCGGTTGCATCCGCGTTAAAATAACCGACATCCTTCATCTTGTTCCTTCTTTCGTCCGAAAACCTCCGGACTGCCGCAGTCGCCCATAAACAGAAACAACACCGTTCAAAAGCTTTAATTCTACAAAAAAAAACGGCAAACAGGATGCCAGATAACTGCTTTTTGCCGCGTTTTTATGCTATAAGACGACCGCCCGAGCTAAATAACGGATTTTCCGGGCGCGGTGGCCGGGCTGAGGACAGAGTGTTCAGTGAGCCGATTTAGTTCTGCGCCTTCCGCTTCATTCCATGAATGAACTGCGCAGCGATCCGACCCAGCAGCAGCTTCAGCGAGTTCACGCAACACGGCTCCTTATCCGGACCGCACCGGCGGTATCACCGGGAACGGTATCATCGGAGCGGTTCAGCCAATCCCGGAGAAGGTTCTCGATCTTTAATGCGGGGGCTCCCGCATTCCTTCGTTTAATGTTTTCTCGCATCAGGTCGATGCCCGCTTCGATCAGAACAGAGGTCGCCGCCGCATTTTCACGATATTTTCGGTCAACACTCATGTCCCTTTTATATCCGATTGGAATAGGGATAACAATAAAAAGATTGTTCTTCGTCGCTTCATGATATCTTCACCATCTTGTCCGCTCTTTCGGTCGGCCTCGTGTGGCGTCACTTAATTCCCTATGCATAATCCGCAAGGCAAACCGCAACCCATCATGGGCAGGGGAGAGAGGTCCAGTGGTCTGAACCTGCAACAACCAACTTTCCTATTATCGCCCCCTTGATCTTTGGGTGTTGAGTGTTGGACGTTGGTCGTTGTTTTTTGGGGCGCAAACCTTGGAGTGCGGGACTGCAGTCCCGCCGTGGCCCAAGGCGGCAGTTAACTGCCGCAGTCCCAAAAGGTTGTTGCGTCCATGGCGGTGGCCCCGGAAGTAGACGCCACGTCTCTTCGGGGCACTGCCGCCGACTCCAATAAATCAGCCCCGATTACTGATTCTAACTGATCACTGATTACTGACAACTGTTCCCTGCTCCCCCCCCCTACTGAATCACAAAAACAGATCCCGGTGAAACCAGGGATTGATAGCACCCCATATCCA
>CAZCDO010000245.1:0-4873 GCA_964497135.1 uncultured Verrucomicrobiota bacterium | reverse complement strand
GCGCAGTTCCTTTTTTTACTTTCGGCGCGTCGCGCGCCGTGTGTCGCTACCAACTCTTTAGTCAAAAATTCTGTCTTCTGTCTTCTGATTTCTTTCCCCTACCCCCGCTACCACCACCCTTTGCGGCGCAGAAACATATAGAGCGCGGCGGCACAGGCGGCGCCCAATCCCAGAACCCACCAGATATGGGCGTAATGCCACTCCAATTCCGGCATATGCCGGAAATTCATTCCGTAAAAACTGGTCACAATCAGCAACGGAGTTGCCAGGGCCGCCATGACCGTCAACACCTTGATCACCTGGTTCACGCGCGACTGTTGAAGGTTGAGGTGAATCTGCAACACGCCGGTCAACGAATCACGGTAATTTTCCGTGAGATCCGTGATCCGCACCAGTTGATCCAGGAGATCGCGATAATACGGCAACATGGCCGCCCGGACTATTTTGAACTGGCCATGGGCCATCCGGGTGACGATTTCCCGCTGGGGCCAGACGATTTGTCGCAGCCGTTGGACCTCGGATTTCAATTCGATCACATCGCCCAGGAAATCCTGCGTCGGTTCCGCCATCACATTCCGTTCGAGGTTGGCGATTTCCATCGACAACTCCTCCAGGGCCGGAGCGTAATTTTCCAGCAGGTAGTCGAGCAGGGTATAAGTCAACCGGTCCGGTGCGCGCGCCACGGTCGGTGCATTTTTTAATATCCGATCGATTGTTGCCCCGACACACCGCAGGGGCTCGCGGTGATAGGTCACCAGAAAATTGGGACCGATAAACAGATTGAGTTCGGTCGTGGTAAAAGTGCGGGAGGCGGGAACATAGTTAACCGCGTGGATCACCACAAAAACATACCCGTCATATTCGTCAATCTTGGGTCGCTCGCTGACCGTCAGGCAGTCCTCGACCGCCAGGGGATGGAAATTGAAAACCCCTTCCAACAGCGACTTGGCTTCCTCATCGGTACATTCGCCCGCATCCACCCAGAATTGAACGCCTTCGTCCGCCAGCACGACACGCAATAGATCCAAGGGCAAATCCTGGCTCACCAGGCGTCCTTGTTTCTGGCTGAAAACGAATGATCGAATCATAATCCCCCGCTTCGCTGAATGGGTGCATCCGAACCCACCACCGTCGAACCGCACGAGAAGCCCAAATTTGCACAGTTATGGTGTTTTGACAAGTGGTTTTTTACGGTAAAAATCGTTGTCGAGGCCGGTTAATATGATATGATCAACAGCTTATGTCCAAACCCAGTCCAACTGATTTCTGGTATGCCGTCAGCCAGACCCGTATTCTGGTGATGCCATCCCGTCGCCTTGAAACTTTTGGGGCCACTCTTCTTCATTATCACTTGATCAGCGAGTTGATGGATACCGCCGGCCAAGTCCGCATCCGCGAAGGCCGCATCACCTCCCACCGTCCGCAAATCATCACGCCCACCGCGTATGCCACGGAAATTCTGGAAGGCTTCGGCCCCGAAGCCGGACGCTATGCCGATTGGCTCCGGGAACACGCCCAGGATTTGCGCATGATCCAGTACGGCTTTAAAATCCGCAAAGAGGAAATTCAACAACATATCGTCACCGACAGCCTGGGCGCCGTTATGGAACGGGTCGAAAAAGCGGTGCGCGCCAAGGAAGACCCCCTCGCCGCGGTCGTGGTTGGCGTCGATGAGCCGTGGGAAGTCTGCCTTCTCAAACTCATGGTCGATATCAGCGGCGGTTCCTTCCGCGGCAACGTGCGGGACTTGGAACGGCGCCGGATGTTCGACCTGAACCCCGGCATCCCCTCCTCGATTCGCGAGGAAATCGAAATCGCGTTCTCCGAGGCGTCCCGCGATCCTTCTAAAATCAAGGAACTCGGCACCCAGCTCCAAAAACACGGCCTTTTCAATGAGTATGAGGATCGTTTTTTCGACTTGATGAAAAATAAACCCGCGGAATAAACCGCGGCCATTCCACCCACGGAGGCGGGGCTCAGCTCCCGATAACCTATGGCAATGACAATCACGGAAAAAATCCTGGCCCGCGCCGCGGGCAAAACCCAAGTCGTACCGGGCGATAATATTTGGGTCAAGGTCGATATCCTGCTGACGCATGACATCTGCGGTCCGGGCACGATCGGCGTCTTTCAACAGGAATTCGGCAAAACTGCCAAAGTCTGGGATCCCGACAAAGTGGCCATCATCCCCGATCATTACATCTTCACCTGTGACTCCAAAGCGCATCGGAATATCGACACGCTGCGCCAATTCGTTCAGGAACAGGGCATTCGCCATTTCTACGATCCTGCCGATTCGACCTACCGCGGTGTCTGCCATGTCGCCCTGCCGGAAATCGGTCTCGTCCGCCCCGGAACTGTGATCTTCGGCACCGATTCCCATACCTGTACCCACGGCGCACTCGGCGCATTTGCCACCGGTATCGGGAATACCGACGCCGGCTTCATCCTCGGCACTGGAAAGCTCCTCATCAAGGTACCCAAAACCCTCCGCTTCCGGGTCGACGGCCCCCTGCCGCCCCGTGTCATGGCCAAGGATATCATCCTGCGCATCATCGGCGACATCGGCTTCGACGGCGCCAGCTATTGCGCCATGGAATTCACCGGCGACACCATCGCGGCCCTCTCCATCGAGGAGCGCATGACCATCTGCAACATGGCCATCGAGGCCGGCGGAAAAAACGGCATCATCGCCCCCGACGAGAAGGCCTTCGATTATATCCGGACCCGCACCTCGGCTCCGTTGGATCCGATCTATGGCGATCCCGATGCGGCCATTGAACGTGAATGGCGCTATGACGCCGCCACGCTCGTCCCTTGCGTCGCGGAGCCCCATGTTCCCTCCAATTACGCGGCGGCCCGCGACCGGCAGAATATCAAACTGGATCGAGCCTATATCGGCTCCTGCACGGGGGGGAAAATCACCGATTTCCTGGCCGCGGCTGAAATCCTGAAGAATCACAAGGTCGCAGTTCCCACCTTCCTGGTTCCCGCCACCGTCGAGGTCGCGGAAGCCCTCATCACCCAGTCTATCGGGGGACGGTCGCTGGTTCAAATCTTCGCCGACGCCGGTTGCGAGGAAATTGCCCCGCCCTCCTGCGCCGCCTGTCTCGGCGGTCCCGAGGATACCTATGGGCGCACCTCCGGGAGTGAGGCGGTGATCAGCACCACCAATCGCAATTTCATTGGTCGAATGGGGTCAAAAAACTCCCGAATCTGGCTGGCTTCACCGCTGACTGTTGCGGCTTCCGCCGTCACCGGCCACATCACTGATCCCCGGGATATCTCTTAAACACCAGGCGGCAAGGAGCGCTTTCCATGAATAATAAAGACATCCAAATCATTCGCGGCAAGGTCTATGTGGCCGGCGACAATATCGATACCGACCAGATTATTCCGGCCCAGTACCTGAACTTGGTACCCACCATCCCCGAGGAATATGCCAAGCTCGGCAGTTATGCCCTTTGCGGCCTACCCGATACCTGCCTGCCCTTCATTCTTCCGGGCGCCTTGAAATCCGAATACACGATTTTGGTCGCCGGTCGCAATTTCGGATGCGGCTCCTCCCGAGAACATGCGCCCATCGCGCTCGGAGCCGCCGGTATCCAGGCCATTGTGGCCGAATCCTATGCCCGGATTTTCTTCCGCAACGCGGTCGCCACCGGCGAGTTTTTCCCCTTTGAAACCGCCCGCCGTCTCTGCGAAACCTTCCAGACGGGTGACGACGCCATCCTCGATCTGAAGGCGGGGACGCTCACGCGCGCCCCTTCGCACGAAACCTTCGCGCTCAACCCCCTCGGCGCCGTCGCCCCCGTGGTTGCGGCCGGGGGGCTCTTTGCCTATGCCCGCCAAACCGGCATGATCGGGAAGAAGGCTTGAGCATGTCCTGCACGGTCACCATCCTCGCCAACCAGAAGGGCGGCGTCGGTAAAACCACTACCGCCGTCAATCTCGCCGCCGGACTCGCCCACCGCAAACGCCGGGTCCTCCTGGTCGACCTCGATCCCCAGGCAAATGCCACCAGTGGTCTCGGAATCCAGCCCACGGAAGGAGGCAGTATCTATCGCGCCCTGCTCGGCGAGGAAAGAATCATCGAAAAAATTCAGGCAACCACCGTCGACAATCTCTACCTCATCCCCTCCGAACTCGACTTGGCTGGCGCCGAAGTCGAAATCGCACGGGCCGACAACTATCTGCACCGTCTCCGCGAAGCGCTTCAACCGGTCCGCGAATTGGATCGTTATGACGACCTGCTCATCGATTGCCCCCCTTCACTGGGCATCCTGACCATGAACGCCCTGGCGGCGGCCGACACCCTGGTCGTCCCCCTCCAATGTGAATATTATGCCCTCGAAGGGCTGAGTGTCATCCTCCGCCTGATGGACCAACTGAAATCGGGGGGTGTCAATCCCGGCATTGAACTGGAAGGGATTGTGATGACCATGTTCGATGGCCGCACCAACCTGGCACGCCAGGTTGTGGAAGAGGTGCGCGCGCATTTCCCCGGCAAAATTTACGAGACATTGATCCCGCGCAGTGTGCGCATCAGCGAAGCCCCCAGCCACGGGCTGCCGGTGACCCTCTATGACCCCCACTCCCCGGGCGCCTTGGCCTACAAGGCATTCGCGCGGGAATTTCTGAAACGGCGACTGAACCCGCCCAGCCCGGTCGTTGCCGAACCGGCGCCCCTTGCGGAACCCGTCGTAGTCGAAGTGATCGAAGAACCGGCCACTCCCATCGAGATCGATGTCGTGGAAGCTGTTCCAGACGATTCGCCGGCGTAATTTCGTGCACGACCTTCACGCGCCTCTTGCGGCGCTACTCTCAAGGAACTACCTCCGCGACTTCTGGTGTAGTTAGTTTGCATTCAACG
>CAZCDO010000244.1:0-4874 GCA_964497135.1 uncultured Verrucomicrobiota bacterium | reverse complement strand
TCCTATCTAAATTTCCAACATCGCATCGAAATCCGGCAAAATGACATCCTCGTCTATTCGAACGAATACGGCCGACTCGAGTCCCCCCGGTTTTGGAGTTTCTCCGGCGCTTATGGCCTTAAGCCCATCCCCCAAGTCTGGTGGACCTGGGGCATCGATCATGACGCCGCGGAAGCCCCCGCAACGGTCTTCGCCCCCCTTCTCGCCGGGTCAGCTGAAATCCGGCTCCTCTCCGTCTCCAATACACCCCCGGGCGATTGGCGCATGGTTGACTTTGTGGTCTTGACCACCAACCTGACCGATACCTATCAGGGCTGGTCCCCCTACCAAAGCGCCAGCCCCTTCTGTCTGGAAGCCTTCGCGGCCCAATCGCTCTACCTGCGATTCAGCAATGCCGCACCGCAATCCGCCCGCCTGCGCGTGACTCGGGCCGGCCATTACAATCCCGATTATAGCGGTCCCTCCACCAACTGCCCGGCCACCCTGGTCAATCCCGCCGAATGGAGCCCCTGGTTCAATATCGGACCCTTTTGCCGCTTGGTCCATAATGAAGGACTTTACCTGACTCTCATCAACGGGTCCGCCTCGGTCCTGGCCAACGCGTTCTCGGTGGAATTTTCCCGCACGGCCGACGGGAGCGACCCGGTGGGCGCCGCCACCCTGAACAGTAGTGACGTTATGAATGTTCCGATGACCATCACTTGGGACACGAACGCCTGGGTCAAGCCTTCCCGCCTGCTCGCCCAGGAGATCATCGCCCTCACGAATACCTGGCGCACGGCCAATAACGGCAACAAACCCACCAACATTCTGTTCTACGGAAAATTGACCGGAAATTCCTCCCTGTTTTCGAACGAGCTCAAAAATGCCCTGGGCTACAACACCTATCTCCCCACTCAACTGCAGGGCGTCGCCCGATGCGGAATGTATGAGCATTGTTATTCCACCAACGAGATTTATTCCAAAATCGTCTCCAAACTCACCCCAGCCGAAAAAACCAACTTCCTGATCGTCAGTCTCGGCGATGAAATCTCCCTGGGCAATTTCGATTTCAACAGCGCCAACAATAAAACGGCATTCAAGACCTGGCTGACCAATGAAGCCATCACCGCCGAGGATCTCGGCATGGCGGTGGACCTCGCCTACCTGACCCCCACGGGCGACCCCCGCCTGGTCTGGTATTCCACGATTTTCAGTGAGGTCAAACGCTTCGACACGTACAAGGCTATGACCCAGTATGCTCGCGACGCCATCGGCCCCCATGTGCTGGCCGGGGCCAATTATTCACCCCACTCTCACATGCCGCTCTACTACGGCCCGATTTACCAGTGGGTCGATATCTTCAAGCATAACGGCCTGAGTCTCTATTGGACCGAGGACTACATTTTTACGGTCCCGGAACTGCCCCAGATCGTCTCCTGGATGTATGCCACCATGCGCTGTGCGGTCAAATACAACCAGCAACCGATGCACTTCTATGTCATGCCCCACGCCCCCAGCCAAGACCCGGACATCTTCCGGCGCAACACGCTGCTGGCCATCGGCAACGGTGTCCGGCACATCAATAATTTCTGGATCGCCCCCCAGGAGTCCTTCACCGAAAATTACGTCGCCTGGGAGCAGACCAATATGTTCCGGGCCATCCACGAAAGCATTTACGACACCGCCGAGGCGGAGCCTTTCCTCGTCGGCGGCACCATGCGCCCGGCGCGGGTCGCAGTGGTCATGAGCAAAGCCACGGAATTCAACGAATCCCGGATGGCCGTCCCCAAGACCAACGATCTCTTCATGGCCATTTGCAGTAATGCCCCGGCCACTGTCGAGCAAACCATCGGCCGCAATGACCAGCAAATGCTCTACCTGGCCCTGCGCCAAAACGGTCGGGCCGTGGACTTGATCACGGAAGATGATATCGCCGAGGGCTACCTGGACCAGTACTCGGTCGTCTATTTCTCGGGCGAATGGATTGACCATCGCGCCATTGGACGCCTGACCGATTGGGTGAATCAAGGCGGAATACTCTATGCCGCTTCGGGTGCCGGCCGTTTCAACGAATTCGGGGAGTCCGCCACCAACCTGCTCACGCTCCTGGGCCTTTCCGGCAGCACGCTCCGCAAGGATGTCGCCGTTATTCGAACCCTGCAGGAACTGCCTTTTCTGCCCCCCATTGGCACGATCACCCTCGAAGGCCGTCCGCTGGAGGCCGTCGGGTTGCGCCAGGAATTCGAGGTCACCACCGCCGAGGTGCTCGGCACTTGGGAGAACGGGAATCCCGCCGTCACCCGCAACGCCTTTGGGTCCGGACAAGCCTTCGCCGTCGGCACGCTGGCGGGAAATACTTACATGAAGACCGGGGTGCGCCCCATCGGCTTTGCCCGCGGAGGATACCTGAACCTTTACAACCCCGATTCATTTTCCAATGCCGCCCGGCGTCTGGTCCGACTGGGCGTCGAAGCCGGAAACCCGTCCGAGGAAATCAGTTGTTCCCATCCCTTGGTTGAGGCCACCGTGATCGACAACCCCACCGGCACCCTCGTGACCCTCGTGAATTGGTCAAATTCCAAGATCGATTCCCTGCGGGTATCCGTCAAACTGCCCGCCGCGCCGCGCCTGGCCAAATCGGTCACGCTCCAGCAAAATCTACCCGTGGGCTATGCCGATGGGTGGGCGACTTTTACAGTTCCCCTGCAAGACGCCGATTATATTCTACTCCCCAATAAAAAAACGGGCGATGCCCCCTTCCCCTACGTCTGGGGCAAGGCCTTCCACATCCTCCCCGAGACCACCAGCGAGGAATCCGGCTATTTCTCCCTCTGTGAAGGGCTGAACGGAAATCTCTACGTGGGAACGGCCAAATATCAGACCAACGCCTTTCTCGTCGAGTTCAATTCCACCACCGAAACACAACGCATTGTCCTCGACACCGCCGCCTTGTGCGGCCTGACCGCCACCGGTTATGCCGCTCAAGCCAAAATCCACACCCGCAATTTTGTCGGACCCTCCGGCACGATCTATGTCGGAAGTAAACAGGGCTATCCGGTCGGAGGTGACACCAACCCCTATCCCGGCGGATATTTGATGACCTACGATCCCGCCACCGAAACCGCCCGCAACCTCGGTATGCCCATGCCCACCGAAGGGATCATCGATGTGGTGGCCGACGAAGATCGCCACTTGATCTATATCGTCACCTGCGAACAACAGCATTGGCTCGTCCATAATACACAGAACCAGTCCGTGACGGAATTGGGGCCGATCGGGGTCTCGTATGCCACCACCCTCGTCGATGTCCGCGGCGTGGCCTCCCTGATCTCCACCCAAATCAACAGCGGAACCGGAAAAACCAATTTCGCCCTGGTCCAGTTCGATCCCGACCACATGACGCTCACCTCGCGCGTCATCCAGGTGGATGGCGTCGACTTCCGGCGAATGAACAACAATTCCATCCCCACCTGGAATCTCAATCCGGACCGGACCCGGGCCTACCTGATTCTGATGAACGATCCCACCTTGATTTCCATCGATCTCTGTTCAACCGGCCCGGTGGTCACCGCCCGCTCTCATGGCCTCATGCTGACCGGAACCGCTCCGGATTCGCGGAGCGCCCTGAGTGTGGCTCCGGATGGCAAAGTCTTCGCCCTCGTTCGCGTGAATAACACCACCGGTTATTCCGGCGGGGGAGGCTCTCACTACCTTCACCATCTTACGTCCTTCGATCCTCAAACCGAAACCATGACGGATCACGGCGTATTGGCGGTCAAAAACCCCGACTTCTATGCCTGGAAAACAGGCAGTCCCAATACCGAACCCGCCTGGTGTCATGGCTTCGAAAAATTGCCCGACGGCACCATTACGCCCCGCTACAACCATATGGCCCTGGTGGTGACCCGGGATTATTCGATCTATGCCACCTTGATCTATCCCTACACGCTCCTGCGAATCGATCCCTGGCAACTCAGCCTGGGAGCCGATCGGAAACCGTTCCTGATCAACGCCAGCGCCGGCCCGCATGGGGTGCTCGATCCGCCGGGAAGCGTCTGGGTGGAACCGGATGACGAGATCACCTACTCCATCACCGCCGACACTTTTTTCCATACCGACTCCATCAAAATCAATGGAGCAGAGGCGGGCCCGGTCGCAACCCACACCTTCACCAACCTGAATTCCCACCAGGTGTTCCGGGCTGAGTTCGCCCCCAATCTGACCGACCGCGGCACCCCCGAGTGGTGGCTCAATCAAGCCGACCTGACGAATGACTCTTTCACCGTCACCGAAGACACCGACATCGATCAGGATGGCCGGACCGCCTGGCAAGAATGGCAGGCGGATACCGATCCGAACGACCCTGAGGATGTTTTAAAAATGACCGGCATTCAAATGGATGAGTCGGGCCTCTCCCTGAATTGGAAGGGGGGGAAAGGCGTCCGTCAATACCTTGAAGCCAAACAGGATTTAAGCAACACCGGGACGGCGTGGTCAGTGATTTATACCAATTACCCCCCCATGCTCTCCAACCAAAACCTGCTGGATCTTGCGTCCACCAACCAAAATCTCTTTTACCGGATCCGGGCCGAGCGATAAAACCGGCAAAACGCGCCTCACACGGCGCTACTACCAACAACGCCATCGGAGCCTTCATCTGACATCCATCGGATGACTAAATCATCATGGGAGTGCTCGCTGCCAGGCGGGCTGATATGTTCTCGCTGCAGTCGCCGCGGAGGGCGACCCTCCATTTTGATTCCCTGCGTAAGTGCAATCGAATCAAACACCGCCTCATCATCGTCGCGGATTCGTTTTAGCGCCTCGCCGACAATCTCAAATTCCCGTTCAATGGCGCGTCGAAACATGCGATCCGTCTGATAATCATCAAA
>CAZCDO010000243.1:0-4886 GCA_964497135.1 uncultured Verrucomicrobiota bacterium | reverse complement strand
CCGTCATGCCCAGCACATCGCGCCCATAGCCGATCAGGAGCGGAGCGAGACTGTGTCCCATTGTCAGCAAAGCCAGAAAAACGATAAAAACCCGGAAGGAGAAATGGCTCAGCAGGTTGCGGACGGGGCTCATCGCCGCAATGAACGCCGATTGAGTGCGCGGGGCGACAGGCGGCTCAACCGCGACGGGCCCGGAATCACGGAACCCCCACAAGCATTGACAGGATATCCCCATGAGCAAGGGACCGATCAGGAAACTCCAGTGAAAATTGTGAGGGGCTTCCCAGGCGGACATCAGATGATGGGCCAGGAAGAGACCGGCGATGCCGCTCAATCCCGCCCCCAGGCTCCGCAGGGAAGCCAGCCGGCCCCGCCACCCCATCGGCGTATTTTCCAGCACCATCTCGGCATAAGCCGGCATCGAAAGCTGGATGGTGATCGAAACACAGACGAAAGCCAGCGCCATCAAGACGACCCACACGACTTTAGGAATCAACGTCCATCCCGCCAGGCCCAGGAGCCCAAACAGAAACAAGGTCAAGGGATACATGAACCAGGACATCATCAGGCGCCGCCGCCGATTCGGCCCGCCGAGCAGGGGCCCGCTCCATAATTGCAAAACCACCAGGAAGGTCAGGCTAACGGTGATGAACTGCAGAACCGTTTTGGACACCCCCAGGAAGAGCAGATAGGCGGGAACCACGGTAAATATGTTGCAGGCGGGCGAGCCCAGACTCCAGATGGCGTCAAAGCCCACCACGGCCACCGCATTCCGGCGGAAATTACGCGCTACTAATTCAGATCGAACCATCGCCACGAGGGACTCCTCCAACGAGGACTTCGCCCCAAATCGAACTCGACCGCTCCTGACAACACACCTCCAAACGAATCCGGTCCAATCCCTTGGATTTGAGGTGAGACGCCACCGTGGACAAGGCCAGAGCGGGTTGATTGCATTCAGAGCTCAAATGGGCTAAAAAAACCACTTCCAAGGTGTCCCCGGCCACATGCGCAATCAATTCCGCCGCGTGTTGGTTGGATAAATGCCCTTGCCGCCCCTGAATCCGCTGGATCAACGGCCAGGGTCGTTTGGAGTTTTTGAGCAGATGCTCATCATGATTGGCCTCCAAAACCAATACCCGGCACCGCGTTAAACGCTGGCGAATGACTTCGGTCGCCATCCCCATGTCGGTGACCAAGCCCAGTCGCACCTCGTTATGATTGACCACAAATCCGACCGGATCGGTGGCATCATGTGAGACGGTAAAAGGTTCCAACCGCAGGGAACCGATCTGAAAGGGGGAACCGGTGGCAAAAACCGTCCATTTCAGCCCGGCATGGTCGGGATTCCGGGACACGCCGTCTACCGTCCCCGAATTGGCATAAAGCGCCCAGCCATATTTGCGATGGAGAACCTTCAACCCTCCCGTATGATCCGAATGTTCATGCGTCAGACAGACGGCGCTGATGGTCTGGGGCGCCACACCGATCCCCTCGAGCCGCCGGGTCAATTCGCGGGCACTCAATCCGGCATCAATTAAAATTGCGGTTCCTCCCGCCGCCACATAGGTGCTGTTTCCGGAACTGCCGCTGGCTAAAACACAAACCGTCATGCTCATGGATTATCCTTGATCTCCCCCCCATCGATTCATAAGAATACCACCGTAACACAAGCCTTACGGATATGCCAAACCAATCCATAGCTTTAACCCAGGATCAGCGCCTGAGTCTGGTGCTGGCGCCCCAGTTGCGCCAGTCCCTTGAAATGCTCCAGGCCCCCATTCTGGAACTGAAAACCATGCTTCGGGCGGAATTGGACAGCAACCCCGTGCTGGAAGAGATTCCGACCGATATTACCGCGAGCCCCGATCCGACCTCCGAAACCCTCCCCGAACCCGAAAAAGACGAACATGCCCGCATGGATTTCCGGCAGGAATTCGATATCCTGGCCCGGTTGGATGACGAATGGAAGGATTACTTTTTCCAACAAAACGACGCACGGCCCTATACGTCCGATGACGCCGAACGACGCCAGTTTTTTTTCGACTCGATCGCCCAAAACGCCTCGCTTCAGGAACACCTCCTCCACCAGTTAGCCCTCTCCGAGCTCGACACCCACGACCGGAAAATGGGCGAACTCCTGATCGGCAACATCAACGATGACGGTTTCCTGACCGGCCCGCTGGAGGATCTCGCGGCCTCGGCGGCGGCCGATCCCGAGCACATCGCCACCGTCTTGCAAGTCATTCAGGATTTTGATCCGCCCGGGGTGGGCGCGCGCGATCTCAAGGAATGCCTGCTCCTCCAATTGCAACGGCTCGGCCTGGCGGATTCGCTCGCCGCCCGGATGGTGGCCGGCCATCTGGAGCGGATCGCCGCCAAAAAATTCGTTGAAATCGGGCGCCTCCTCAAAATCGCACCCGAGGAGATCCGCCAGGCGGCCAATCTGATCGGCACGCTCAATCCGCGGCCCGGCCAGGCTTACAGCAGTGAATCCTCCCCCTATATCACCCCCGAAGTCATCGTGCACAAAGTCGAGGGTGAATATGTGGTCATTTTGAACGACGATCAACTCCCCCACCTGCGCATCAGTAAACAATATCGAAGCCTGATGAGCGACGCGTCCACCACGGACGAAGTCAAAAAATATATCGTCGAAAAAATCCGGTCCGGCGTGTTTCTCATGAAGAGCATCGGCCAGCGCCAGCAAACGATTTTCAAAATCGCCAGCGAAATCGTCCGGGTTCAGCGCGCCTTTTTCGATCACGGCATCGCCCACCTTAAACCCCTGGTCATGTCCGAAGTCGCCCTGGCGGTCGGCCTGCACGAAACCACGGTCAGCCGCGCCGCCTCCGGCAAACACATGCAAACGCCCCGGGGCGTTTTTGAAATCAAGTTTTTCTTTACCCCGGGACTTAAGACGACCGACGGCGCCGTCCTCTCCAACCTCAGCGTCAAGGATCTTATTTCCTCCCTGATCAAGGCCGAAAATCCGGCCCATCCCCTCGCCGATCAGGATATATACGAAGCCTTGACCGCCAAGGGGATCAATATAGCGCGCCGCACCGTAGCCAAGTATCGCATCGCCTTAAGGATCCCCCCCTCGCATCTGCGAAAAACTGGCTGATCAAATTCCTGTTTTCACGGAACTGACACCGCCCTCTTGATTTTTCCCAATGTGGGAGGCGCGCTCTGCCGCGGCGACTCTTATCCGATTCAGACACCCAACCGAGCATTGCGGCTAATCCGCTATAACGTATTGTTTGGCATTGACTTGCACGATTTATAGATCGTTCTACGAGGTTTAGCGGTCCGATTTCGGATCAGATTCAGTGCCATAAGAAACGCCTGGTTCTCTGTACCCGCCTAGCCGTTACGCCCAACCCGCCCCTCGTCAATTCCTATCCCGACTAATCTGTCCCTATTCACTCAACGGTCACCCTTTCCGGCGGCGAGCTTGCGAGCCGTACGGAACAAGGTGTGGTTCGCATTTCATTCCTGGCTATTTGACCACCCATGCAGCCACGAGAATCAAGCATCCGATTGCGGTGACCGCACAAGCCCCGCGACGCATACGATGTGTCACGACCGCCTGACGTCTTGTCTGCATTGTTCGAATCCGGTTCTTTTCCTTATCCGACATAACAGAGACCAATAACTCCGACTCGGTGATCCGGCACTCCGGAGTATCAATTCTATTTGCCAGACGGGCCATGAAATAATCCATTACAATCAGACCGCAACCGAGGAGGGCCATTCCGGCTCCGATCGATATTGCAAATTCCCTATTCATCAATTCGTTCATATATGTGGTGCGAACGTGTTATATACCACTTGTTACTTTACCTGGAAGGCAATGCTTTGCTCAGACTCTGAGTGCCGGCGCCTGCCGGAACCGATTGTTATTCCGTTTTGGATCATAAATCGATCAGAGTCTACCGTCAATGTGGTAAAGGGCGCAACTCTTTCAATATCAAATAGATATTTATTTTCATTGTGAATGCGTCTGCGATAAAAACAAATCAGGTTTTTGCAGGAATAGTGGGGTTCAGTGCGTTATTTATGGGGGCGTGTTATATTTTCACGGGAATTCCCAGATTAGACCACGCAGGGCCTATCTCGGGATGTTTTCCTACGGAAAGGGGTGAACAAGGGCTTTTCTTGTTACCTTTACTGGCTTTTTACCATGACATGTTTAACCGGGTCTAACCTGGGGATCGTTTATATGTCATATCAGGGCAACAACTTATGGCTTTATGCGCATAGTGATTTCTTGCTTCAAAAACAACTCGTTCCGCCCAACCGGGCGAAATTTTTATGTTAGCTGGATCCGGCAGCTTCTTAACGAAGCCCTCACTTCACCACTCACCTCCCTTCTCCTTGCCTTAGCTTATCCAATTTGGGATTATCTCATGCCATGACAACACCCGTCATCCCCGTCGAACCGGTCCTGTCAGCCGAAGACTATGCGGCCCTCGATCACGTCGCTGCTACGCCCGGCCTGACCCTCTCCGAGCTGGCCCGTTTCCTGTCTTCCCGGTTCAACCTTGAACTCACGCTCGACCCCGATATCGTCGGGGGATTCGCGGCCGACAGTTCCCACCTACCGGGCCGGGCCCAGGCCCTCTGCCGACCCGCCACCGAGCGCGATTGCGCCGTGTTCCTCCACGCCTGCCACCAGGCCGGAATTCCCCACACGCTCTCCGCGGGAAAATCAAATCTGACCGGAAGTGCCACGCCGGAAGGCGGGGTGATTATCGCGACGGTCAATCTTCAAACCCCCACCCCAGCCCTCGATATCGCCACCCAAACCGCCATCGCACCCGTCGGTCTGATCCTCGAGGATTTCCGACGACAGGTGCTGGAACTCAGCGGCGGATCCCTGA
>CAZCDO010000242.1:1698-4912 GCA_964497135.1 uncultured Verrucomicrobiota bacterium | reverse complement strand
TTCTTGCTGATTTCGACCTGCTCCGCGATCCCCGCAATGATTTGGCTCTTCGTCACGTTCTTGCCCATAAAACCGCTCCTTAATTGAGTTTTTAACACGCGGCGAAACCCCTATAGCTTCACCGTTCGGTTAGAAAAGTATCATTCCAGCCAATAAAATCAATAGTTTTTTTATTAAAAAAAAACATCCCCTTGGGGCCGGTTCCGGCGCCGGCAAATAAAAAGCTTCCGCTTTCCTCCGTTTTGGTCTAAATAAAACAGATGAATGAACCCGTCGAAAGGATTTGAACATGCCGGATCTCTCCATCACTTGCGGGGTTTGTAAATCCGTGGTGAACGTCGGCGGACCGTTCATTTCCAAAATCGCCGGCCAAACCCGCCCTTGTCCAGTTTGCGATTCGCCGCTGACCTTTCCCGCCTCCGACATCCCGCCCCCCCCGGCGGCTAAACCGTTCTCTCCTGGAAAACCGGTGCGCCTGACCTGTCCCCAATGCGCCGCCCAATTCACCTTGAGTTACGATACGGTCTCGAAAATGGCCGGAACCACCCTGAAATGTCAGAAGTGCGACTTTGATATTCCGTTGCCCACCCCGGATTCCCCCCTCGCCGCAGCCACCCCGATGTCACCGTCCGCCCCCAGCCCTGGGCCCACTCATCGCAATTGTGCCGGCTGTCTCAGCCCCATCAAAAGCGACACCATGTTTTGCCCCATCTGCGGAACCCGGGTGGATGACTATAAAGCCGCCGCCCCCATCGGAGGCGGCCCGCGCTTGAAAGTTCAAACCGAAGAGGCCGCGCCGCCCCCCGTCCCGTGTGTCAAATGCAAACGCATGATCGATTCCGAAATCGTTATTTGTCCCCATTGTAAAACCAATCAAACCAGCGGACGCCGCAATAAACCCGATTCCCGCCCGGTCGGCTGGGACCGCGATCCGGTCACGCATTCCAAGGTCGGGAAACTGGCCCATAAAATCGGCATCGCTTTCTTCGCGATCGTTCTGCTAGGGTTGCTGAGCTTTGGAGCCTTCTGGTTCTATAAATTCATTTTAAGCCAAATGCCGGAAAGTTGAACACTATGCAAAAATACGGAATCTCGCTCCTTGCGGTTTTAACAGCCCTTCTGCCCCTCCTCCCCGCCTGTCGGCAAATCGCCCCCCCGCCGCCGTCAGCGGCCATCGCCGCGCCCGACCCGTCCGCTTCTTCCACACCCGCCGCGCCTCTGCCGCGCTTGCTCCAGTCCTTCAACGCGCGCCTCCTCGTCTCCGAACGGCAAATTCCAGCCATCCTCAAATCGGCCGAGTCGGCCGCCCAGCGGTTTGCCCAACACCCCGACACCCTCGTCACCGTGCCCTATGGCGATCAGTCCTCGTTTGCCGAAGAAATCCTGAATCGGGCCGGCGGGCTGGCCATCGCCCTGCCCCTCGAAGAGCGGCCGCGTCATAACCGAGCCACCCCTCACGATATCTTTCTCTTCAGCGTCCGCTCCTGGGAAAAAGATGGCGCCCGGGCCCGCCGGCAACTCACTCAGGCCGCCAGCAACGGCTGGTTGACCGTCCTGTTCGCCTCGAAGGCCGGCCGACCGACCGATATTCCCGCCGATCTCCTGATCGATAACGGAGCCTCCGGCCCCGGGGACGACGAGGCCGCCCTGAATGCGATCGCCAACGTATTGAACGTCTGGCTCTGGCAATGCGAATTCGTCGCCGCCTGTTCCCGTCACGGTGAAGTCCCCGGCATCCTGCAGAGCATCTATTTTCCGGAAGCCGTGGCGCATAATGGACCGATCCAAAAAGACCGGCTGATTCGCCTGCCCTGTTCCAACGCCGTGCCCCAGGGCGTTTTAGCCCAGCTCTACCTGGATCGGGTTCACCGTCTGGTTGAAGATCTCAACCGCAAACCGGTCCGCGCCCAAATCGAAACATCGGTCGCCCTGATCCGCGCCCGTGTGGCTGCCGGAAAAACCCCGGCGATCTCGACCTGCACCCACTTCGGCATGAATGAAATCGCCCACAATACCCGCGCCCCCTGGAAACCGTTCCAAGCGGTCTGGAAAGCCTCCACCGCCGTGACCAATACCGTACACCGGGGGGATCTGCTGGTTTGGATATCCTATATCGGGATCAGTACGCCCTACGAGGATTACGGCCGGTATATGCGGGAATCGGGCGCCGACTTTATCACCTGTTTCGTGCCGGATTCCGATCCCTCTAAAAACGCACCCGACGCCCTGGCGCATATCGATCAATCCTGGGCTCTGGGTGATGCGGAAGTCCCCATCCCCTTCCCCCCCGGCCGCATGGCGCCGGTCAGCGGCTTGAATGTCGGCCTGATTTTCCGGATGCTTGATGAGGCGGTGGCCGATCCGATTAGTTCCGTTTCACGGAAATAATCCCTTACCGCTGAACCCGGCCGGATCCGTCGCCTTCCAATAATTTCTCGACTTCCGCCCGGGTGATCCGGTTGAAATCGCCGGGAATTGAATGCTTCAAACAACTCGATGCCACCGCAAAATTCAAGGCCCATTCGGGATCCGACTGGGTTTGCAAACCGTAAATCAACCCGCCCGCAAAGGCATCGCCCCCCCCCACCCGGTCCACGATGTCCCGGATTTCATAACGGCGGCTGACCATGAACCGGTTGCGGTCACACAGGCAGGCGGCCCAGCCGTTGTGATCGGCGCTCTGGCTTTCGCGCAGAGTGATCGCCATCAGGCTCATGTTCGGAAAGGTCCGTAATACCTGCCGGCACAATTGTTCATACTGCGCAGGGTCCAAGTGTCCTTTTTCGACCGCCACTTCGAGCTTCAGGCCCAGGGCCTTCTGGCAATCCTCCTCGTTGGCGATCCCCACATCCACAGAGCCGACCAGTTCGGTCATCACCTCGGGCGCGCTTTTCCCGTATTTCCACAGATTGCCGCGATAATTAAAGTCACAGGAAATCTTGAGGCCCCGGGCCCGCGCCGCATTCACCGACTCCAACGCCAGTTCCGCCGCGGTGGCGCTGATGGCCGGCGTGATCCCGGTGATATGAAACCAACCGGCCCCCGCCAACGCCCGGTCCCAATCGATATCGCCCGGCTTCGCCACCGCCATCGAGGAGCCGGACCGGTCATAAATCACCTTGGACGCCCGTTGGTTCGCGCCGCTTTCGAGATAATAAATCCCGATGCGTGATCCGCCCCGCACGATCCGGCTGGTATCCACATTGAATCGCCG
>CAZCDO010000242.1:0-1598 GCA_964497135.1 uncultured Verrucomicrobiota bacterium | reverse complement strand
GCGGCCCACGACGTTTCGAACCAACCATGGGTCTCAGGCAAAGGCCGGCAGGGCACCCACCGGTTTGCCACCTTCCCCGGCGCCTCCAGCCAGGATTCCTGAACCTGCTCGCGAAATACCAGATTCTCCGCCGCAAAGCGCCACTCGCTCCCCAGCTTGGGGTGCACCGGTTGCCCTTGCGGATCGCGCACCATCGCAGACCCCCGGCTCCCCACGCCATGCGCCATCGCGAACCGCAGGGCTTCGAGGTAGATCCCGTGCGCCAGGCACAACTGACGATTCGTGGCGGCCTGGATCAGATCCGCTGGCGTCCTGGCCGCACAACCCACCGACTCCAGCCGCTCCACCTGTGCCCACGCCTCCTTCAGCGCCTCGGTAATGACCTGTGGATCCCGAATGTGCGCGCCCGCCCGCGACATCCGGGCCTGGAATTCAGCGCGCTCCCGGACCCAGTCGGTTTTCGCGGTCCGGCACCTCTTCAGCCAGGCCTGCCAGTCGGCCACTTCCACCCCCGCAGCTTTCTTGAAAGCCTTCAGGTTCAAGGTCGCCCCCGCATACCGAGCAGCAATGAAATCCGCGGCGCGGTAACCGCCCACCTGTCCGGAATTCAACGCCGAGCCCCCGGGCCGGTAAACGCCATGCGAGCCGTTGACTTCGCCCACCGGGAATAGATGCGGCAGATTGATGGACTCCCACCAGTGATTCGCCGCAAGCCCGCCGTTGTTGTGCTGGGCACAGACGGCGATTTCCAGCGGTTCCTTCACCAGGTTAATCCCATTTTCGCGGTACAGCTCGATCGCGCCGGGGTTCATTTTGCGCAACCGCTCCAACGGCGTCGGCAACAGCGCCTCGGAACGCACCAGGTAGGTCCGGGCTTCCTCGCTCAAATCTTCGAGCCGGTATCCCGCGGGATTATTTCGGAAATCGAGATAGACCCGCCGCCCCTTGAGCACCGATTCGATGTAGACCAGAATGTCCACAATCGAGGAACCGCCCGCCATCTTGCGGCTGTCGAACGGCCACTGGTACCCCTTGAGAAAAACCATCGAATTCATCTGCCCGACCGAATCGAAATAGTCGCGGAGAAATTCGACCTCCGGCCCCTTCCCCCGGGCATCGCGGCTGATGAATTTCGGGATCACCTGCATGTAGGTTCCGGATACATTCCAGCGGAACTTCGTGGAGGCCAACCCATATTGCGATTCCGGCAGACTCTGCGCCCGCGCACCGGCCCGCAAGGCCACCCCGATCCCCCCCGTATGCACCGGAGGATAAACACTCGTCTGATACAGCCCGCCCGGCCCCCCTGTGGCGAACACCACATTCTCCGCCGCGTATAACTCAAATTTCCCCTGCCCGTTCAACACCAACGCCCCGGCGGCGCGGTGGCCCTCACCCTCAGGCGTCGTCACCAAGGCCACCACCACCCGGTGTTCTAAAACCGGAATCTGGCGACGTTGAATCTCCCGAATCAGGGCCCGGCACATCTCGCGCGAGGTATACGGGCCAATCGAGGTCGCCCGCTGGCGGGGATCGTGATCGGTCTTGTAGCCGACAAACTGGCCGTACCGGTCCTGGGGAAACGGCACCCCCAGATC
>CAZCDO010000241.1:0-4956 GCA_964497135.1 uncultured Verrucomicrobiota bacterium | reverse complement strand
GGCGAGCTGCGCGTCCCGCCGGAATCGAGAACCCTCGCTGAATTTCTCCTCCTCGGCGCCCGCCATCGCCCGGAATTGCAACAAATGCTGTCTCAACTTCAACTCCGGGAGGAAGACCTCCGGGCCGAACGCGGTACGCTCTACCCCGAAATCAAGGCCTTTGCCGACTACTCCGGCAACAATCCCCCCCAGTTTTCCTCGGCCTCCTCCGAATGGGACTGGCATTGGTCCGCCGGGGTCCGCGCCAGTTGGCCCATTTTCGATGGCGGTTTGAGCCGCGCGCGAATTCTGGAAAAATCGCTTGAGCTGGAAAAAACGCGCGATGCCCTCGAGGATTTCAAACGGGCCGTCGCACTCGAAATTCGACAGGCCTTTCTCGATCTCGGCCGGGCCCGGGAAACAATCACCGCCGCGCAGGAAACCCAGTCCTTGGCCGACCGGGCCCTCGCCATTGCCGGCGACCGTTACCGCGAGGGCTTGGCGACGGTCCTCGAGGTATCCGAAAGCAACCTCGCCCGCAACCAGGCCCGCCTGACCCTGCTGAATGCCCACCGCGAAGAATGCAATGCCCTCGCCCGCCTCTGGCATGCGGCGGGGTTGACCGTCACGCCCCCGGAGGATTCCGAATGAGCACCAACCCCGACCCCGAAACCATCCCCGCCTCCGTCCCCCCCGAAACCCCGCGTCGCCGTCCTTGGACGGGATTCATTCTCCTGGGCGGACTCCTGCTCCTGCTCGGACTGGCCATCGCTCTCTTCGCGTTACCCAAGGTGCCGGAATCGTTCCAGGCTCCCCCACCGCCCGCCGGCATTCCGGTAAAGATTACCCGTGTCCGCTGTGAAGATGTCCGGGAATGGGTCACCTATCCCGGTCGAATCGCCGCCTGGTCCGAAACCCTCGTCGCGGCTGAGCAAGGCGGGCGAGTCACCCTCCTGCCGGTCGAGCGCGGCGACCGGGTTCCCCGGGGCGCACTGCTCCTGCAACTGGATCCCCGTTTCGCCGAGATTCAGGTCCGTCAACAGCAAGCGACGCTGCGCCAAATCGAGCTCGATCTCACCCGCCTGACCGGTCTTCAACAAAGCGGTTCGATCGCCACGGCCGAAGTGGATCAGACCACCACCCGGCGCGATCTCGCCCGCATCGCGCTCGATCAAGCCCTGCTCGCGCTCGAAAAATGCACCCTGACCAATCTCAGCCCGGGCGTGGTCCTGGACCGTAACATCGAACCGGGCGAAGTGATCAACCCCGGCCAAACCCTCTTTAAGATCGCCGATCTCGACCGGATCAAGGTCCGGGTCGATCTGCCGGAACGCGACGGTTTCGCTGTCCGGCTGGGGGAGAGTATCCCCTTCTCCTTGGACGCCATGCCCGGCCGCGAATTCACCGGAACGGTGCATTTCGTCGCCGCCTCCGCCGATCCCCTCAACAACACCTTCCTCACGGAACTGGCCTTCGACAATCGGCTGACCGGCTTGAAACCCGGCCTGATCGCCCGAATCCAAATCGACCGCGGATTGATTCGCCAGGCCCGGGTCATCCCCCTGCAGGCCTTGATTCCAGAGAAAGGGGGCTATATCGCCTTCCAAGTCGTCGATGGCCACGCCATCCGCCGGTTGGTCAAATTACTCGCCCTCGTCGATACCCGCGCCCTCATCTCCGAAGGACTCGAAACCGGGGACGCGGTCATCGTCGCCGGCCAGCGCCAGGTGGCGGATGGCATCGCCGTCGTGCCGGTGGAATCGGATCCTGAGGAAAACCGGTAACCACGCCATGATCCTGACCAACTATTCCATCCGGTTTCGCATCAGTGTGTTCGTGCTGATTGTGATTCTCGCAATCGCCGGACCGATGATCTATCTGAACCTGCCGCGCGAAGGCGCGCCCGACATCACCATCCCGTTCGTGTTTCTCTCCGCCCCTTACGAAGGGGTGGCCCCCGAGGAAATCGAAAATTTAATCTCGATTCCCCTCGAAAAACGCCTCAAAGATCTGGAAAACATCAAGGAAATGCGCTCCACCTCGGCGGAGGGCATATCCCTCATTTCGATCGAATTCACTCCGGCACAGGATATCGATGCCGCCGTCCAGAAGGTCAAGGACAAGATCGACTTGACGCGCCCCGATCTGCCGGCCGATCTGGATGAGCCCACGGTGCAGGGTTTGAATTTCAGCACCGACATCCCGGTCCTCAATTTCGCCATTTCCGGCGACCCTGACCTGGAACGTCTGAAACATATCGCCGAAGATCTTCAGGATACCATCGAAACGATTCCCGGCGTTCTTCAGGCCCGGCTCTTCGGAGCCCGCACCCGGGAAATACGGATCGCCGTGGATCTCGAACGCCTGCTGGCCCATTCCCTCACTTTGGGCAATGTCATGGAAGCGGTCCGTCGCGAAAATGCCACCCTCTCGGCCGGCAACCTCGAAATGCAGGGAAACAAGTTCCAAGTGCGGATCCCCGGCGAATTTCAGACGGTCGAGGAATTCCGCTCCATTATCGTCAAAACCCCCGGGGGCGCCCCCATCCGCCTCAGCGATGTGGCCGAAATCCTCGACACCTACAAGGACTTGGATTCGGTATCCCGCATCAACGGGGAGCCCTGTATCTCGATGGCCATCCATAAACGGGCCGGCGAAAACGCCGATCGCTTGATCCGCCAGGTCAAAAAGACGCTGGACCAAACGCCCCTGCCGCCCGGCATCCGCCTGACCATTGTCAACGACGAATCGGAAAACATCCGGATGATGACCGAGGATCTGGAAAATAACATTGCCAGCGGCTTTATCCTGGTGGTCGTGATTCTGTTACTCTTCATGGGCTTGCGCAACAGCATCCTGGTCGGATTGGCCATTCCCTTTTCCCTCCTCCTCGGGTTCGTCGTCATCGCCCTGCTCGGCTTAACCCTGAACATGATCGTTCTCTTCAGCTTGGTGCTGGTCGTCGGTATGCTGGTCGATAACGCCATCGTGATCGTCGAAAATATTTATCGCCGGCATTCCGAGGGGGAATCCCGATTGGATGCATCTCGCAACGGAGCCAGCGAAGTGGCCTGGCCGGTCATCACCTCGACCTTGACCACGGTGGCGGCCTTCGCGCCGATGATCTACTGGCCGGGCATTATGGGCCAGTTCATGAGCATCCTGCCCGAAACGGTGATCATCATTTTACTGGCTTCGCTGTTCGTCGCACTGGTCATTAATCCCGCCCTGTGTTCCATCTGGGTCAAGCAAGGCCGTAAGTCCAATCCCGATCAACCCGGACGCTGGAATGCGTTTTGTGCGGCGTATCAAGTCCTGCTCCGCGGAGCCCTGGCGCACCGCGGAAAGATCGTCCTGATCGGACTCGGGATCCTGATCGTCTCGATCGGGCTCTTCCGCCGATATGGACTCGGCGTTGAACTCTTTCCAGAGACCGAACCCCGGCGGGCCGCGATCGAAGTCCGGTATCCTGAAGGCACCGATATTCGCACCACCGACGAGGCCCTCAAACAAATCGAACAAGGTCTTTCCACCCTCCCGGGCATTAAATTTTTCCTCGCCCGCGCCGGTTCGGGTGGTGCCAACTCCCTCAGCGCCGGCTCCTCCGGCACCCATCTGGGTTCCATCCTGGTCGAATTCCCCCCCTTCGCGGAACGAACCACCAATACCCTCGATCTGGTCCAGACCATCCGCGCCGGATTGCCCATCCTTCCCGGAGCCGAAGTCAAAGTCGACCGCGAAAAGGAAGGCCCCCCCTCGGAAGCCCCGATCAGCATCGAGATCGCCGGTGAAGATTTTGCCCGACTCGGAGAACTGGCCGACACCCTGATCCGCGAAATCCGGACCGTCCCGGGCCTCGTTGACTTGCAAAAAGATCTGGAGGAAGCCCGTCCTGAACTGCAGTTCCGCGTCGACCGCGATCGCGCGGCGTTATTCAAACTGAATACCGCCGCCGTCGGCCAGGCCCTCCGAACCGCGGTTAACGGCACCGAAGCGGGAAAATTTCGCGCCGGCGAGGACGAATACGATATCACCGTCCGCCTGCGCGAAGACCAGCGTCAAAGCGTCAATCTGCTCAAGCAGATGGCCCTGACCACCGAGGATGGGGTCGTGGTCCCCATTGCCTCGCTGGGTTCTTTCACCTATGCCGGCGGGCGCGGCCAGATTCAACGCAAGGACCAGAAACGCGTTGTAACCGTCACCGGGTTTAATGCCGGGCGCGGCTCGGACAAAATTCTGGCCGAAGTCAAAGCCCGCATCGCCACGCTGACCTTCCCCAAAAACTATTCGATCACCTATGCCGGCGAAAACAAGGACATGGCCGAAGCGGTTGCGTTTCTCGGCAAGGCCTTTGCCATTGCCCTGGCCCTGATCGCCCTGATCCTGGTCATGGAGTTCAATTCGATCCTCCTGCCGTTCATCATCATGGTCTCGGTTCTCCTGTCCATGATCGGCGTCCTCTGGAGCCTGCTCGTCTACGATATGCGGTTCGGCGTCATCATGACCGGGATTGGCGTCATCAGCCTGGCCGGGGTGGTGGTGAACAACGGGATCGTGCTCATCGATTGCATCAACCAATATAAACTCAATGGCCTGACCTCGACCGAAGCCATCATCAAGGCCTGCACCCAACGCCTGCGCCCGGTTCTCCTGACCGCGATCACCACTCTCGTCGGACTTTTCCCCATGGCGATCGGCTGGAGTCTCGAGCTGCATCGCTGGCCACCGCGGATCATTCAAAGCACGGAAACCAGCGCCTGGTGGGCGCCCATGGCGGTCGCCGTCATGTTCGGTTTGGGCGTCGCGACCCTCCTGACCCTCATCCAGGTTCCGGTCATGGTCAGCCTCGCCGATTCGCTCGCCGCCGCCAGTCGGCGCGCCTGGTGTCGGCTATTCGGAATCAAGGGTTAAGGCGGGCTGCACCTGCAACCCAAGGTAGGGCGACACCTCCGGGGGAGCCGTCGGGTCTGGGCCCGG
>CAZCDO010000240.1:0-4968 GCA_964497135.1 uncultured Verrucomicrobiota bacterium | reverse complement strand
GACCTTTTGGTCCCGAACCAAACGCGCTACCAGTCTGCGCTATGCCCCGATAAAGTTCTTAAAAGCAAACCGCGTACTATATACGAAAATCCTGCGCGGTCAATGTTTTAATCGTCTTCAAATTTTCGCGGCTGGCCCACCCGGCTCCGCTCCCGTCGATGCCGCCGCAACATCTTAAAAAAACGCAGGGTGTCCGTCCAGGGATTGATCTTGCTCTTTTCATCCCGATAAATGGTTGAAACCGGCACCGAATCCATTCGGACCCCCCGATCCGCCAGGTTCAATAAAATCTCCGATTCCGCGGCGTAGCGCGGGGATTTCACCGGCTTGGGCGGAAGTATATCGCAGGCATACAGCCGGAACCCGCATTGGGTGTCGGGAACAAACTGGCGCAGTTCCCGGCTCAATAACCAACTCATGAACCGGTTGGTCAAACGCCGCACCATCGGCATCCGGGCGGTGTCTTTCATCCGGTTGCCGATCAGAACCGGGATGCCCGTCCGGCGGTAGGCCTCCAGAAACCGGGGAACATCGTCGGGATTGTGCTGTCCGTCGGCATCCAGCGTGATCACCACGTCAAAGCCGTGCTCGCGGACATAGACGAAGCCCGTGTTCAGCGCCATGCCTTTGCCCTTGTTCGACGGGTGCCGCAAAACCACCGCCCCCAGGGCTTCCGCTTCCGCCGCCGTCCCATCGCCCGAGCCATCGTCGATCACCACCACATCGCGCACATGGTCCATCACGCGGCTGATGACCGAGCCGATCCGGCCCTGCTCCCGATAGGCGGGAATGATCACTCCGACTTTGATCGGCTTGGTTATGGTTTCATTCATGACGGTTCCTTCGACGCCAATAATCATCCGTCCTTAAGATCCGCTCATAGAGCGGGGCCGCACCTTCTCGCGTTATTCACTACCTACCGGGCGCTCGGCCCCCCATAGGAGTCGTCGTTCCACAGATCCCGGAACATATACCATTGATGCGGGGCCTTGCCAATTTCTTCTTCCAGGATCCCCACAATCGCCCGCTGGATCGAGTCCGAACCGTCAAAGGCTTCCGGATACAAGGGCTCGTGGAGATGCAATTCAACATGGTTCCGGGCGTTATAGACCATAAAACAGGGCAGGATCGGCGCTCCGGTGTGGCGGGCCAGCCACACCGCCCCGCGCGGCAGGCGCGCCGGTTCGCCAAAAAAAACAACCCGGTCCTGCCGGGGGGTGTAATCGCGATCAGCCAGCAAGGCCACCATCTCGCGCCGGCCCAGAACGCGCAACACATCGCGAACGGCATTGCCAGCCGGAATCACCTGCAGACCCCGCCGTTGACGACGCTCCAAAAAAAACCGGTCGACTTTCGGATTCGGCTCAGGCAATGCGATGACCCGCAGGGGATAGCCCAACCCGGTCACGGCCGCCCCCCCCAATTCCCAGTTGCCCAAATGCGCGGTCAGCAACAGGACCCCCTTCCCGGCCGCCATCGCCCGGTCCAGGTATTCGCGATTTGATATCGTGATATCCCGGTCCATCTGCGCCGGGTTCAGAGGCCGGGAATAGGCGAAGAAATCGAACAGGTACTGGCTAAAAAAGCGAAAGGTGGACCGGGCTTCGCGCTCCAATATCCGATCATCCAAGTCCCGCCCCTGAAAGGCGAAAACCCGCCGTAAATTGGCCATGACCCCGAGCCGGCCGGCGGCATCATGGGCGTGACACCAATCCGCCACCCGATAACCCACCGCATAGCCGACGCGCCGGGAAAAACACCGACTGCACAGGGCGGTCAATCGGTAATTAAAAAGTTCACCCATCTGCCATCATCTCCGCCGCGTGAAAGGAAGAGCGCACCAGGGGGCCGGCGGCCACTGCCGTAAACCCCCGCTCGCGAGCCCATTGAGCATAGCGGTTGAAGGCCCTGGGTGTCACGTATCTTTTAACGGGCGCATGTGCCGGACTGGGCGCCAGGTATTGTCCCAGGGTCAGCCATTCACAACCCGCCGCGCGCAAATCGTCCAACGCCCCGCGAATTTCGGCATCCGTCTCGCCCAGTCCCACCATCAGCCCGGATTTGACCCGGATCCGGCCTCGCCCCATTTCCCCGGCCATCTTCAACACAGATAGCGACCGGTCGTAGTCGGCCTGGGGCCGGATGGAGGATTGGAGGCGTCGAACCGTTTCCAGGTTGTGATTGAACACGTCCGGATGAGCCGCCAACACCTTGCGCAACGGGACGCGATCTCCTTGGAAATCGGGAGTCAACACCTCGATCGTCGCCTCCGGCCGATGGCGGCGCACTGCACGGATGACGGCGGCGAACCAGCGGGCGCCACCGTCGGGCAGATCGTCGCGGGTCACACTGGTAATCACCACATGCCGCAACTTGAGCCGGTCCACCATCCGGGCGACCCGTTCGGGTTCCCGGGGATCGGGCGGTTGCGGCGGCGCCGACGGGACGGCACAAAACCGGCAATTGCGGGTACAGCGGTCGCCCATAATCAGGAAGGTGGCCGTTCCCCGCGCGTAGCAGTCATGGGCATTGGGGCACCGGGCGCTCTCACAAACGGTATGGAGGTGTGCGCCCCGAAGGAGGGACTGCAGGGCCGCGTACTCACGGCCCCCCACCCGCACGCGGATTTTCAACCAACTCGGCAGTTTCGATTGCACGGCCATAGTCCTGTGTCCGGGTCCATCCACCCGCTAAGTAGGTCGGGCATTCCTGCCTGACCGCCCCGCTCCGTCATTCCCCAACTCTCACCGGAGTGCCGGGCCTGACGTCGGGCAGGAATGCCCGACCTACTGAAGAATTCGGAGTACCAAGTGGTTAACGTAGCATTTCCATATGGTTGCCACACGAAAAAAACGCTATAATTTGCGCATGAATTCGGCCTTCACCAGTCCCCTCGAACAATTCACCCGCCGCCGATTCATCGAACTGGCCGGCTGCGGAATGGCGGCGGCTTGTGTCTCCCGCCTGGCCACCGCGGAAGTCCCCGCCGCCATCCCGGATGTTCGGGAACGGGAAGCGCTCTTCTACACGGCGCTCGACAGCGGCCGGATCCAATGTCGACTTTGTCCCCGACAATGTGTCATCGCCGCCGACCGGCAACGGGGCGCCTGTGGCGCTCGCGAAAATCGCGGCGGCCGATTGGTCTCGCTGGTTTATAACCGGCCCTGTGCCCGCCATCTCGATCCGATCGAAAAAAAACCGCTGTTCCATGTCCTGCCCGGCGGGACCGCCTATTCCATCGGAACCGCCGGCTGTAACATCCACTGCAAATTCTGCCAGAACTGGGACATCTCCCAAGTCCGGCCGGAATCGATTTCCACCGAACCGATGACGGCGGAGGCGGTCGTCCGGGAGGCGCTCGCCGCCCAGGCCCGGGTGATCGCCTACACGTACAACGAGCCCACTGTTTTTTACGAATACCTGACGGATTGTGCGCGGGCCGGCAACACCGCCGGCCGGTATAGCGTGATGATTACCAACGGATATATCCAGGCGGAACCCCAGGCGGCCCTCCTCCCGCTCCTAAAGGCCGTCAAGGTGGACCTGAAAGCCTTCACCGATAAATTTTACGCCGAGATATGCGACGGCACCCTCGCCCCGGTCCTCGACAGCCTGCAACGCATCCACCGTCACGGAACCTGGATGGAAATCGTCGTTCTGCTGATCCCCACGCTCAACGATTCGGTCTTGGAATTACAGCGAATGACGGACTGGGTGGTGACTCGCCTGGGGCCCGACGTACCGATTCATTTCACGCGCTACCATCCCACCTATCAGCTCCGCAACCTGCCGCCGACCCCGCCGGACACCCTGCTTAAAGCCCGACAGATTGCCATCGCGGCGGGATGCCATTTCGCCTATACCGGCAATGTACCGGGATTGGAGGGTCAGGATACCCATTGTCCGGCCTGTCGAAAAATCGTGGTGCGCCGGTACGGCTACCAGATCCGCGAAAACCGGATCGTCGGGGGAAAATGCGAATTTTGTGGAGTGACCATTCCCGGGGTCTGGAGTTAATTCATTATTCGTCGACCAGCGGAACCGGGCGCTTGCGGCCGGTGGCACTTTCAACGGCATCGACGATGCGTTTCAAGGAACGCTGAATGGTATCGATTTCCCGGCTGACGATCTCGAACCGCACTGTATTTTCAGACCGCGCTTGTTCGAGGGTGTCCCGCCGCATTTTGAGCGACTGCACTTCGGCTTCCAAATCGACGGCCCGCTTCTGGGATTCGGCAATCAACTGGCGCAATTGGATGATATGGATCTCACGATCCTCCTCCGTGGCATCAAAATCCGCCACTTCCATACCTTCGGGAATCGGCACCTGAACCTTGCTCTTGCAATCAGGGCAGGTGATGATCAACCCGGCCCCGCGATAATCGATGGCCAGATTTTTTTCGCAATAGGGACAATCGAAAACGATATCGGTGTTTTTGATGTCGTCCGCGGCGTTTTCGGAAATCGGATCAGCGGTTTCATCGACCATTGGGGCTACCCTCCATTTTTGATTACGCTAATAGTATTACCGCATTTAGCCGTCCGCGGAAACAAAAAAATAAGCGTTAACCGTCACCCCTAATCCTTAGCGAAGCGGGGCGGCGGCAGGCCGCCCCGCTTCGCTAAGGATTAGGGATACAGCCGCCCGCACGAAAATACTTGCGTAACACCTTGCGTTTATGGCATTTTTACGAATTGCTCGATCCCAGAATAAGGAATTTTCTATGCGCTGGTCCAAAACGCACATCCCCACTTTGAAGGAAGATCCCCAGGAAGCCGAAATCCCCAGCCACCGGTTGATGTTACGCGCCGGCCTGATCCGCCGGCTCGGTGGCGGACTCTACACCTTTCTCCCCCTGGGCCTGAAAGCCCTGCGCCATGTGGAACGGATCGTCCGCGAGGAAATGGATCGCGCCGGCGCCATCGAAGTGCTCATGCCCGCCTTGCAACCCCGCGAAATCTGGGAAC
>CAZCDO010000239.1:0-5116 GCA_964497135.1 uncultured Verrucomicrobiota bacterium | reverse complement strand
GCCTGGACGGTCCCCGAAAAAACCAGGCGCGCCAAGCCGGCGTTGACCCCGAAATTGGCACCCGAAACGATCAGGTCCGGATTGAGCCGGAGATGGCGGCAGGCGATGTAAATGCAATCAACCGGACTACCCGTGACCCGGTAGGTTTCGAACGGGAAGTTGAGATCCCGGACAGCCTCCACCGGGCGGGTGGCGATATGGCGGGCGCCGGCCCAGCTCATTTCGGTGGCGGGGGCCACGATGACGGGCGTGAAATCGGTGGCCAATTCGACGGCGAGTTGTTGGAGCAGGGGCGAATCGACGCCGTCGTCATTGGTCAGGAGCAGGCGGGGTTTCATAATATAAGGATGAGAAGGGTGTTTAGTCGGTCGTTGTTAGGCTGTAGGTTACCACAACTTTCGCGGCGTCTTTCGCTCATCCCGCTCATAGAGCGGTGCTACACCGTTCTCGTTGTAGCCGCGCTCTATGAGCGCTGCTCTTTCATGCTTTGGACCTCATCATACATCATTATTTGGAGTGGCCAGGCACGTTCGAATGCTTTGGGCGAGGCCTTGCAGGAAGGCTGATCGTCCAAACCGTTCAGCATGTTGGCGAATAGCGGCCGGATCCCAGGATCGGGCGTGGCAATTTTTAACGGCTTCCATCAAAGACGCAACTGATTGTTCGGCGAAGAAAACCCCGCTGATCCCTTCGGTAATGGTCTCCAAAGCACCGCCACAGGCGTAGGCGATGACGGGTTTGCCGCACGCCTGGGCTTCGAGAGGCACGATCCCGAAATCCTCCTCGCCCGGAAAAACCAGGGCGTCACATCGACGGTAAAGATCCAGAATGATGTCATCCGTCTGCCAACCCAGCAATTCAATGGTCGGGCCCGCCATCCGGCTCAGACGGTCGAATTCGCCGCCGACTCCGACGATTTTCAAGGGGCGTTGCAGACGGTTATAGGCATCGATGGCCAGGTCGATTCGCTTGTAGGGAACCAGGGCGGAGACGATCAGATCGAAACCTTCGCAGGAAGGTTGCGAAGGGGGAGTCCAGCGATCCGTTTCGACGGGGGGAAAGACCACATCGGCCGGGCGGCCATAAAAGCGTTGGATCCGATCCTGGATATTGCGGCTGATGGCGGTGAAATGGGTGACCCGCCGGGCGGTGCGCCGATCCCAAATGCGGAGCAGGGCCAGTAGAGGCGTGAGCGCCATCCGTTTGAGCGGATTCCGCCCGAAATATTCTTCGTGGAAGGTCCAGGCGTATCGCATGGGGGTGAAGCAATAGCAGAGATGTCGGGCGCCGGGTGGGGGACGGATGGCCTTGGCGACGCAGTGGCTGGTACTGATGATCAAGTCGCAAGCGGGTGGGTGGAAGCGGTTGATGGCGAAGGGGAAAACCGGGAGCCAGTTGCGATAGTGCGAATGAATGCCCGGAATCTTTTGGAGGAAGGAGGTGGTGATCGGGTGGCGATTGATTTCCGGCGCGATGGCGGCGCGGTTATGGATCAGGGTGAAAATCGGGGCGTCGGGAAAAAGATCGCAGAGAACCGAGAGGACCCGTTCGCCTCCGCGCATGCCGGTCAACCAATCGTGGCACAGGACGACTCGCAGGTGACGGAGATCTTCGGGGAAGTCGAGGGATGGTGGGAGGGAGCAGCGGGTCATGGAGCCATTCCTTTTCGGAAGCGGACGGCTTTTTCATAAACCTTCCGGGAAGCCTGCGCCGTAGCCGGCCAGGAAAAGCGGGCCGCCTGGAGCGGGCCCTGCCGTGATTTTTCGGCCGCAAACCCCGGCTGAGTGAGCAGGAACAGGAGCGTCGTTGCCAGGTCCGCGGGATCCTCCGGATTGACGAACAGACCGGCGCGACCGGCGACCTCCTCCAGCGCGCCACACTGTCCGCAGACGACCGGTGTGCCACAGGCCATGGCCTCGGCGACGGGCAGGCCGAATCCCTCGTAGCGGGACGGCATGACCAGGGCGTCGGCTTGCTGATAGGCCTGCACCAGCTGGCTCTCTTCCAATCGGTCCACCCAGGTCACCCGGGAATCCAGGCCGAGTTCCCGTGCGAGTGCCGGGGCTTCAGGGTAGCGGGGGTCGCGGGCGCCGGCGAGGGTGAGATGGACGGGAAAGGGAGCCTGTCGGACCAGATCGGCGAACCCGCGGATCAGGTTGGGCAGGTTTTTGTAGGGATCGGCCCGTCCGACGTAGAGCAAATTACGGCGACGGGTGGGATTGGCGGGATCGGGCCGGGTCTCGGTGGGTTTGAAGATGGGGTTGACGCCGTTGTAAACCACTTGGATTCGACCGGCCTCCGCGGGGGAAAAATTCAGGCAGGCCGCCAGATCGCGTTGGGAGGTATGGCTGACGGTGAGGATGGCATCGGCCCGGCGGCCGACCTGGCGCATCAGCCAGCGGAAGATGAAAAAGAGACGGCGCTTGCGTGAGCGGGGGGCATGATCGGGGAATTTTAAGGGGATGGCATCGTGCAGGGTAACAACACAGGCGATGCCGCCGCGCCGCCGGAGGGGAAAGGCCAGGAGTGGAATCATGTAATTGGGGGAATGGAACAGATCGATGGCTTCACGGCGGAGTCGGTCGGGCAGGCGCAGCTGATTGACCGGTGAGAAGATGCCGTAGGGGAGGATGGCGGAGGAGAATCGGGGATTCAGATTGAATCCGGTCTGACGCGCGGTTTGGGCCTCGAGTTCGGCATTCTGAAAAAAAAGGAGATAGGAGTGGCCGCCATCCTCGGCGGCCAGCGCCCGGATCAACTCACGGGTATAGACGCCAATTCCGGAGGGGGAGGGAAAGATCCAGCGGGCATCGATGGCAATCTTCATCCAGCCACCTGTCGGTAAACCTGCCAGGTTTGGCGGGCGGTTTCGGACCAGCGGTAACGGGATACCTGGCGCAAGCCGCGTTCAACCAGAGTCTGGCGCAAGGTGGAATCGGAGAGGATCTGCCGGACCGCGCCACGCCATTCCTCGACATCCCAAGTCAGGGGGAAAGAGGCGGCTTCGCCGAGAACCTCGGGCAGGGATCCGCCGCGTGAAGCGACGACCGGAGTACCGCAGGCCATGGCTTCGAGGGGCGGAAATCCAAATCCCTCGTAGAAAGACGGGAATACGAAGGCTGCCGCACCGGCATAGAGGGCGGGCAGATCGGATTCCGGAAGGTAGTCGAGATAACGGATCCGGTTGGCGACGGGCGAGGTTTTCATGCGCTCGAAAATAGGGGCGCATTTCCACCCCGGCATGCCGGCGATGACCAGATCGCCGTCAAAATCCCGGAAGTGTTCGAATAGATCGAGGAGCAGGGGGATATTTTTACGGGGCTCGATGGTGCCGACGGTAAGGAGGTAGGGTTTGTCCAGCTTATGGCGTCGGCGCAGATCGACCAAAGTCTCCAAGGGAGGCGCCTGTAAAGTGGGCGAGATTCCGAGGTGAATGGGAAACACCCGCGATTTTTCAACGCCGAGGCAGGCGGAGATTTCGTTGGCGCTGAAGTGGGAATCGGTGATGATGGCATCGGCGCGGCGGGCGGTATGGGCAATGGCGTGGGAGAGGAAGCTGAGATTGCGGGTTTCGGTGAATTGGGGGAACCGGTGGAAACTCATGTCGTGGATGGTAACCACGGCTTTGCCGCGGGGCTGGGGGGGGATGATGAAGTTGGGGAAATGGAACAGATCGGCTGGTCCTGAAAAAAGGTCGAAAGGCGGCCAGTCGACCCATTTCCAGAGTTGTTGCACGAGGCGGCCGGGCACTTTTTCCATCCCCTTGAATTCGACCCGGGGTGAGGAGGAGGGGAACGGCTGGCCCCGTTTGTGGAAATCGAAATAGAAAAGGCGCAGGTGGTCGGTATCGGCTGCGCCTTCCGGCAGACACTCAATCAGCATCTGGGTATAGCGCCCGACACCCGCCCGCTGGGCGATCGCCGCCTGGATATCGAGACAGACTTGCATGGCAATCCGTTTACATTCGCGCCGACTTATTATAGGGTATGCCCTTCTTCGCAACAGGCGGCTACGCCTGGTCGGGCCCGTTACCGGGCTGGCAGACCCCAAAAGATGTGGGAGATGATTGTATGCAACCAGCGGCAAACCACAAGCGCGTTTATCGGGATCCGGCGGGCGGAGGCCACTCGGCTCGCCAGCAGTTTTCCGATTTAAGGGCTTCCGAGTTGTATTGTCCGCGGTGTCGGATCTCACGGCCGGTCCGCGAACGACTGTTACTGGTGCTGCCGCATGCTGAGGTCCGGGAATACCGGTGTGTGGTTTGTGCGGAGTCATTAGGAACCCGGGAATTGAAGGCTGGGGGCGAAACCGGAGGCATTATTCGATGAATCCTGGCCTGTATGTTGTTGGCACCCCGATTGGTAACCTGGGGGATCTTTCGTCCCGCGCGATCGAAACTCTGCGCGGGGTCCAGGCTATTCTGGCCGAGGATACCCGGTGTACCCGGGTTTTGCTGGATCGCTATGAAATCAGGACGCAGTTGATCAGTTGCCATAAATTCAACGAGGCCTCCCGGCTTGAGGAGATTTTAAGCCGGATCCGGTCCGGCCAGGCGGTGGCGTTGGTCACCGATTCCGGCATGCCGGGTATTTCCGATCCGGGCGCCCGAGTGGTGGCCGCCTGCCGTGCCGCCGGTTTAAAGATCGAAACCGTTCCCGGACCGACCGCCCTGACGACCGCCCTGTCGTTGAGCGGGTGCCGGGGTTCGAAATTCTTTTTCGCCGGGTTCCTGCCGCGAACGTCCGGTGCGCGGCTGCGGGAGCTACAGGCTTTGGCCGCGATGAATGTGCCGGCCGTCGTCTACGAGTCGCCCTACCGGATTGTGAAGTTGTTGCAGGCGGCTCAGGAGCCGTTCGGTGAACGACGTATTTTGGTGGCGCGCGAATTGACCAAGAAATTCGAGGAAGTCCTGGTCGGTACGGCCGCCGAACTGCTGAAACGGCTGGAGAAACGCACGCTCAAGGGCGAGATCGTGGTGGTCCTGGGGGTGACGGATGGGATGGGGCCGGGCCCGGTGGTGGAGGAGGGAGACGATGCGGAAGGGGAGGATGAGGGGACGGGTCTCGTCCTTAGATAGGTTGTCACTTTGACGCGGGAAAGGACGGTCAAAGTGGGG
>CAZCDO010000238.1:0-5122 GCA_964497135.1 uncultured Verrucomicrobiota bacterium | reverse complement strand
TCCTCGCCAATGAACAGGTCATCGATGGGCAATGCTGGCGCTGTGAAACCCAGGTTACCGAAAAAAAACTCGACCAGTGGTTTTTCCGGATCACCCGCTATGCCCAACGCCTGCTCGATGATCTCGATCAACTCCCCGGTTGGCCGGAACGCGTCAAAACCATGCAGCGCAACTGGATCGGCCGAAGCGAAGGCGCCCAGATCGAATTCCGACTCGTCCCCCGGACTGATGGACAGCCCGATCCCCAGCCGGCCGTCACCTGCTATACTACGCGGGTTGATACCATATACGGATGCACCTACATGGTTGTCGCCCCCGAATACGAAGCCCTGCGGGAGCTCGTCAAGGGCTTGCCCGAAGCCCCGGCGGTGGCCGCTTTCACCGAAAAGTCCGGGCGCCTGACCGCCATCGAACGATCCGGCGATACGCTTGAGAAAAATGGCGTCTTCACCGGACGGCACGTCGTCAATCCCTATACCGGAGAAACCATTCCCCTCTGGGTCGGCGATTACGTGCTGACCGGCTACGGGACGGGTGCCGTCATGGCCGTCCCGGCCCATGACACTCGCGACTGGGCCTTTGCCCGGAAGTACCATCTTCCGATCCGGCTCTCGGTCCAGAACCCCGACCAAAATCTCGCGCTCGAAACCTTGAAGCAAGCTTGGACCGAGGACGGAATTCTGGTCAATTCCGCCCAGTTCTCCGGCCAGACCAGCGAGGAGGCCCGGGCCGCCATGGCCCGCTTCGCCGAAGAGCAAGGCTTCGGAAAAGCCACCGTGAATTTCCGTCTGCGCGACTGGCTCATCAGCCGCCAACGCTACTGGGGCGCCCCCATTCCGATCGTTTATTGCCCCGATTGCGGCATCGTTCCCGTCCCCGAAAAAGATCTGCCGGTCCTGCTCCCCGACGATGTCGAGTTCCGACCAACCGGTGAGTCGCCCCTGAAACGCAGCGATGCGTTCATGAATACCCCTTGCCCGAAATGCGGCAAGCCGGCCCGTCGGGAAAGCGATACGATGGATACCTTTGTGGATTCGAGCTGGTATTTCCTCCGCTACCTGAATGCCCGGGACGACCAACAGGCCGTCGACACAAAACTCTGCGACCGCTGGTTGCCCGTCGACCAATACATCGGTGGTATCGAACACGCCATCCTCCACCTGCTCTATGCCCGGTTCTTCACCAAGGCGATTTTCGATTTGGGGCTCATCCATTTCAATGAACCGTTTGCCCACCTCTTCACTCAGGGCATGATCTGCAAGCGCAGTGAAAAGGATGGACAGCTCTACAAAATGTCCAAATCCAAGGGGAATGTCGTCAGCCCGGACGAATTGATCAGCGATTATGGCGCGGACACGGTCCGGCTCTATACCCTGTTCATCGGGCCGCCGGAACGGGATGCCGAATGGAGTGACCAAGGCATCGAAGGCGCCTCGCGGTTCCTCCGACGGCTATGGCGCCGGGTTTGCGAAACCCATCCCGCCCTGGATGCCGCACGGGGAATCGCCTGCGAGCCCGCCGCCATGGACGATATCGAACGCACCCTCCATCGCCGGGTCCATGAAACCATCCATCATGTCACCGAAAGCATGGACAGCGACTTCCATTTCAACACCGCCATTGCGTTCATCATGGAACTCGTCAATGCGCTGGACGGCTACCCGTTTGCGCCGGATCGTCCGCAACGGGGGGCGGTCTACCGGGAGGCCATCGAATCGGTGGTCTTGCTTCTCTCCCCCTTCGCTCCGCACGTGGCGGAAGAATTATGGATGGAACTCGGACATCCGGAGGGGAGCATCCTGCGTACTCCCTGGCCCCGGCACGATCCCGCCGCCATGGTCCGTTCCAGGGTCGAAATCGTGATTCAGGTCAACGGCAAGGTTCGCGGCCGGGTCACTGTCGAAGCCGGATTAAGCCAGGACGCCCTTCGTGAAATCGCCCTGGCCGATCCGACCGTCCAAAAATTCATCGACGGCAAAATCGTCCGCAAAGCCATTGTCGTTCCGGATAAATTGATCAATATCGCGGTGGGGTAACCGGATGTGGAACCATCTGAAAGGACTGGCCCGGTCCTGGTTTTTTCTGACCGCAGGTGAACAACAAGCGATCGGGTTACTCTTGTTGCTTCTGTTTCTGGGCGTCATCGGACGCTGGGGTTACACCCGCAACTACGGGCCGCTTTCGGATCGACCTGCCCCTCCGGCAACGCCGTTGATCGAAGTGCTTCGCGATGAATAACCCCACCCCAAAATACACCCGGGGCGAAGAGGTCGCCAACAGCGTCAGCCACGGACTCGGTGTGGTCCTCAGTTTGGGGGCATTGTCGGTTCTCATAGTTTATGCCGCTCTGCGGGGCACCGCTTGGCATGTCGTCAGTTGCGCCATCTACGGGACGACCCTGTTCCTTCTCTATCTCGCTTCCACGCTCTACCACGCCCTGCCGGGCGCCCGGCTGAAACGGATTTTCAAGGCCATCGACCACGCCTCGATTTACCTGCTGATTGCCGGCACCTATACCCCTTTCCTATTGGTCCCCCTGCGAGGCCCCTGGGGCTGGTCTTTGTTCGGGGTCATCTGGGGTGTGGCCCTCAGCGGAGTGCTTTTTAAGGTGTTTTTTGCCGGCCGTTTCAAAGGGCTCTCCCTGGCCCTCTACCTGGCCCTCGGCTGGATGGCACTGATCGCCCTGCGCCCCCTCGTCCAAGTCCTCCCCCGCACCGGGCTGGTCTGGTTGGTCGCCGGCGGATTGTGCTATACGATCGGAGTAATCTTTTATGTGCTCCCCCGCCGGTATTCCCATGCGGTCTGGCATCTGTTCGTTCTGGCCGGAAGCGCCGCTCATTTCACCGGAGTCATGATTTCCATCTTCCCTTGGAGCTAAACCGCCAGCGCCGGGGGTGCATCCGGTGCCCCTGTAGGTCACTCATTCTTGCCTGACTCGGTCGGGCTTCTTGGATTCACACGATCACGGCACCAAAACGCAGATGCGTTCCATCGCCTCTGGCCCGGCCCCTTTGTCTTGCTTCCGGCCCAACCCAAATGATAGATTTTGGACCGTTTCAACCCTAAGGAAAAAACCATGCCCATTCCTCCTGTCGACGACGTCATTTACGGCGGAACCCCGCTTGAAGTTCAGTATGCCAACGTCCATCCCCGGCTCCACTTCTGTGAATCCGATCTCCAAGCGCTCCGCCCCAAGCTCGCGCGCGACCCCTGGAAAATCTGGCTCGCCGAAGTCCGAGACGGTGCCGAAACATCACTAACCCATCAGGCCTTCCTCTATGCCCTGACCCGTGAACAACCGTGGCTGGACCGAGCGACCCAAACAATTACCGTCCTTCTGGATAAACCCACCAAGGCTTTTTGTACGGATTATAACCTGGCCTGCGCCTATGACTGGCTGTATCACGACCTCGCCCCCCTTCTCCGTGAACGCCTGCAAACGTTCCTCGATACCCATCTCCGCCCCGAATACGAGGCCTTTGCCAAACATGAGGTTTACCAGGCCGGAACCATCGGCTGGAATATTTCCAGTGAAGTATTGGGCAATATTGCGGCGGCCGGCTTCGCCCTCTACGGTGAAGTCCCCAAAGTCGCACCCTGGATCCGTTTTATCACCGAAAAGGCCCGCGTCGTCACTCAAGCCCTGGGCCCCGATGGCGTCTCCGCCGAAGGCATCTGTTATGGTGGTTTTTTCACCGACACCTACATCAAAACCATTGATCTCATCAACCGCCTCATGGGGGTCGATCTATTCGAAAACAACGACTACCTCCAGAACCTGCCCTGGCTCTATCTCTTCGACACCCTGCCCCGTAAACGCATGACCCACAATAATTCGGTGCTCTGCCTCGGCGACGGCGCCACCGGACACTGGTACGGACCCGCCTCCTTCCTGCACAAAATCGCCGCGCGCTACCGCAACCCCATGGCTCAGGCCATTGTCAAGAATCACCGGGCCGTCAGCGCATCGACCAAACTGTCCTCGCTCTACAGCCTGTTGTGGTACGACCCTTCAGTACCTGAGCGCATGCCCCCTAACCTGCCGCTCGCCCATCATTTCACCGACAAGGATATTGTTGCCATGCGCTCCGACTGGAAAGGCGATGAATCCATCCTGCTCTTCAAGTGCGGGCCGCACGGCGGACACAAGGCTTTGAAAAATTATCCGCAATGTGTTGCCGGCGGACACATGGCTGCCGATGCCGGCACGATCCTCCTCTACGCCCATGGCGACCGCCTCATCAGCGATGGCGGCTATGCCAAAAAATTCACTTCCTATCGCAATACCATCCTGGTCAATGGCATCGGCCAAACCGGGGAATGCGATGGCGCCCCAACCAGCGACTGGTTCGAGTGCAGTGACCTGCGCCGCGAGAAACGGGGACCTTCCCTGCTCCGGGTCGATCTTGGAAAAACAGTCGACTATCTGATCGGCAATGTGGCACCAGCCTATAAACCCGAAGCCCAACTCACCCGGTTCCTACGCCATCTCATTTACCTGCGACCCGACACCTGGATCCTGGTCGACGAACTGGCAACCCCGAAGCCCTCCTCTTTTGAACTCTGGTTCCATGCGGATACCCAGCCTCATTCCAAGCCGGAGCACCCATTCCTGCCCGTCGGCCCCCAAGCCTGGGAAACCGCCACCCCCAACGGACGCTGCCGGATCGCCAGCCTCGTCCCGATCGAGGTCCAAGCCGAACCCGGCATCCAACTCATCCAGGGCGTCGGCGCCCATGTCAGTCGGGAAACGGATGTTCTGCGCCTCCGTAACCCTCAGCCCGTGTCCTCGGCCATTTTCATCACGGTCCTCGACGCCTTCGCCCCCAAACAAACCCGGCCTCTGCCGGTAATCGCCCGTCAGGGTAAAACCTTCACGCTCAAACTCATGGCCGGCGGTAAACACTGGACCCTCCGCCTCCAACCGGGCCAAAAGAATCCCGCCGATTCCATCCTTAATGTCCGGGTGCCCACCGTCCGGAAATAAAGGTAAAACTTGACCGCCAGCACCCTTTTTTAATACAGTATGAATTGTTCGCTGATGCGGGTGTAGCTCAATGGTAGAGCTCCAGCCTTCCAAGCTGGCCGTGACGGTTCAATTCCGTTCACCCGCTCCAATCGC
>CAZCDO010000237.1:0-5150 GCA_964497135.1 uncultured Verrucomicrobiota bacterium | reverse complement strand
CAAATTCCCGTTCAATGGCGCGTCGAAACATGCGATCCGTCTGATAATCATCAAACGTGCGTTTGGCGCATGTCGTCTGAATGAAAAGGCAGGAGTCCAAACTATCAGTCAAATTAGAGTGTGTCGTCGGATTCATAAACGAGTTAACTAGAACGTCCCCTATTTCTTTATTGAATTATCAAAGTGCTGTGCCATAGTTTCGGAAATGAATCCCCTTCTTCTTAGTGACCACGCCGTTCTGCAACGCGATGTGCGCTTACCGTTCCGTGGAACAGCCCGGTCTGGCGCCGTTATCGAAATCCAGTTCCGCGGCCAAAAGGCCCGCACCAGCGCCGATCAACACGGCGCGTGGCGCCTCGACCTCGGACCCTTTCCCGCCGGCGGGCCTGATTCCTTGACGCTCATCTCTCCCGATGGCGTTCAAGAATTCAATAACATCCTCGTGGGCGATATCTGGGTCTGTTCCGGCCAATCGAACATGGAGATGCACCTCCAACATGCTGAAAATGGATCCGCCGATGCCGCCCAGGCAACCGATCCGGGCCTTCGTTTTTTGACGATTCCCAAACGGGTCGAAATGTCGCCGGTTACGGATATCGTGGGCGCGACTTGGGTTGAAAGCGCCCCGGAAACTGCCGCACCCTTTTCCGCCTTGGCCTATTATTGCGCTCGCGCCCTCCGCCAAGCGCATCCGGAAATCCCCCTGGGCCTGATTTCCGCCTCCGTCGGCGCTACTCCCGGCGAAGCTTGGATGCCCCGCGCCGTTTTGGATAACGACCCGATTTTTGGCCCCTATCTGGCCCGCTGGCGGCAATCCTTGGCGGACTATCCCGATTCCCAGGGATTATATGCCCAGGCCTTCGCCCGTTGGGACCGCGAAACCGATCTCGCTGAACGCGAGGGGCGCCCCATCCCGGGCGCCTTTCCTAAATTGATCGGCCCCGGCCACCCGTGGACCCCGGCCGGTCTCTACAACGGCATGATCGCGCCTCTAACCGCCACCCCGATCCGCGGCATCTGGTGGTATCAAGGCGCCGCTTCGCCCGAACGGGCTTTTCAATATCGACGCCTCTTTCCGCTCCTCATTCGATCCTGGCGGCAGGCCTGGGGTCTGGGCGACATCCCTTTTCTCTATGGCCAGGAAGCCAATTTCGGCCCGCGTCGGACAGAGCCCGGCGAGCACTCCTGGGCCGAATTGCGCGAAGCGCAATTAATGGCCCTGAGCGAGCCGCGCACCGCCATGGCGGTTGCCATCGATCTCGGCGAAGAAAAAAACATCCATCCGATCAGGAAAGCGCCCTTGGGTGAACGCCTGGCCCTCACCGTTCGCGCCGTGGCCCTGGGCGATAAAATTCCCTATTCCGGCCCGGTCTATCGCGATCACACGGTGGAAGGACATCGAATCCGGATCCGTTTCGACCACACCCAGGGCGGCCTGGCCACCGCGGATGGACGAGCGCCGATCGGATTCGCCGTGTCGGGCGGGGCAACGGACTTTTCAAAAGACAATCGCGGATTCGTCTGGGCCGATGCAATAATTCAAGGGGAAGAACTGGTGGTCGAATCGCCCCAAGTGCCCCGCCCCGTCGCGGTCCGCTATGCCTGGGCACAAAATCCCGACTGCAATCTGATGAATCTCGCCGGCTTGTGGGCCGTTCCCTTCCGCACCGACGACTGGCCAGGCGTAACAGTCAATAATTGGTAAAACATGAGCATTTTACAGGAACACCCCTGGCAATTAATCAAATCGTCTTTCGAGCGCGACCGCATGCCCCACCATGAGACGCTCTTTGCGCTCGGAAACGGGCATATCGGCGTGCGGGGCGCACTGGAAGATGGGCCGGCGCATCAGCGGGCGACTTTCATCAACGGGTTCTATGATTCGGCTCCCATCGTCTACGGCGAATCGCAATACGGTTACGCCACCGAGGCTCAGACCATGGTCGAAGTGGCCGACGGCCAGTCGTTGGCCTTGAGCATCGACGGCGAACCGGTCCGGATCGACACCGACGGCGGCAACCCGTCACAGGTTCTCGATCTCAAAGCCGGAGTTCTGCGCCGCACTCTTCGCCGGAAACTCGCGAATGGCGCCGAGGTCGCGGTCACCTGGCGCCGCGTCGTGTCCCTCTCCCGGAAAAGTGTCGTCGCCTTCGAGATGAGCCTGGTGTCCGATATCCCGGTACGGCTGGAGGTCTGCGCGGTGGTCGACGCGCAATCGCGGCAATTTCGTCGGATCGTCAATATGATCGATATGTATCAGACGAACCAGATGGAGGATCCGCATGCGCCCGGCGTCGTTTTCCGGGGCTACGAGCCGCACGGGGACGCCTTCGTCGTTCGGCAGTCGACCCGCCGTTCAGGTCTCGATCTGGCGTGCGCCGTCCGGGAGCAGGTCACCCGGGGGGGCGCCGCTATCCGGCAAAATGAGGCCGGGCGGGTGACCTCGCGTTGGACCGTGGACCTGCCGGCCGGCGAAACTTTCCGCCTGGCCCGGTTCCTGGCCTATCGCACGTCGATCGACGGCGCGGAGGCCGGCGCGGATCTCGCCCTAGCCGCTGCGGCCGATGCCGGGGCCGCGGGGGGTTGCGGCTTTGACGGACTGCTCGAGGAACAGGCCGCCTTCCTGGCGTCGTTCTGGGACCAGTCGAACATGGAGATCGAGGGCGACTCGGCCATGGACTTCGGTTTGCGGTTCAGTATGTTTCATCTCCTGCAATCCGCCGGCACGGACGGACAGCGAAGCATGTCCGCGAAGGGCCTGGGCGGTAACGGGTACGAGGGGCACTATTTCTGGGACACCGAAATCTTCGGGACACCCTTCTTCATCTACACGCAACCCGCGATCGCCAAAGCCCTGCTCGGCTACCGCCACCATACCCTCGACCGCGCCCGCGCGCGGGCCCGGGAGTTGCATTTCAAGGGGGCGCTCTACCCGTGGCGCACCATCGGCGGCGCCGAGGCCTCCGCCTACTTTCCCGCAGGCACCGCGCAGTATCACATCGACGCCGATATCGCGTATACCATCGGCAGGTATTACGACGCCACCGGCGACAACGCCTTCCTCGCGCAAGGCGGAGCCGAGATCGTTTTCGAAACCGCACGGTTCTTCCGTGACCTCGGGTCGTTCAATCCCGAGCGCGGCGGAGCCTTCTGCCTGTATGGGGTCACGGGGCCGGACGAATACAATGCCCTGGTCGACAATAATTTCTATACCAACCTGATGGCGCGCAATAATTTCCGGCTCGCGGCCCGATTTTACCGCGAACAACCTCCCGGCCTGGCCCCAGTGATCGCCCGGTTGGGGATCGAAGGGGCAGAAGTGGCGGAGTGGGAGCGTGCCGCCGACCGGATGCTGTTGGCGGTGGATGCGGAGAAAGGCATCTATAAAAAAGACGACTCATTCCTGCACAAGCCGGAATGGCCTTTTACGTCGATTCCCCCGGATCCCGAGCATACCCCGTTGCTGCGCTACTTCCACCCGCTCGAGTTGTTCCGCTACAAGGTCATTAAGCAGACGGATCTCCTGCTGGCCCTGGCATTCTTTGGCGATCAGTTCGACGCGGCGATGAAAAAGCGCTGTTACGATTACTACAGCCCCTATATCACCGGCGACTCGTCCTTGTCGGCCTGCGGGCAGAGCCTGATCGCCTCCGAGGTCGGCGACGCGGAGGCCGCCTATAGCCATTTTTGCGTGACCGCGCGCATGGATCTGGACGACATTCACATGAACGCCAAGGATGGGGTGCATATCGCGGCCATGGGCGGAACCTGGATCGCCGTGGTGATGGGATTCGGCGGCTTGCGCGTGGTAGATGGGATCCTGGGATTCCGGCCGCGCCTGCCGGCCGGCTGGAGCCGCCTCACCTTCCCCATCAGCTTCCAGGGCCGGCGCCTGAAGGTCGCCATCGACCGCGAGGGAACCACCTACCGACTCATTCAAGGCGCAGCCCTGACCCTGCGCCACGGGGACGAAAAGTTGACTCTCAAACCGGGGGAGACGAAGAGAGTTTGAAGGAAAGATCCGGGTTTGTAGTAAGAACGCCCCTCTTCTGTGGGGGCGGACGATGGCCGCCCTTCCCCTCGCCGAGGGCCTCGTCCCCGCCTCCATCCCTCGCTCCCTCTCCGGCCGCCTCGGCGAGACGGCCCTACCTCGGAGCACAGATTGCCGGTCCCCATTCCCTGCTGGGTTTTTTCCCTCTCCCCTTTTCGCGCCGTTCGCGTGTTTCGTAGTTTATCAATCCCATCCGTGGTTGACCCAATTATGATTCAAAACCCAGATAGCGCAAAATATGTTTCGCCAGGTACTCGTCGATCTCGTTATGTCGGGGCACGGGCTGTTTCTTCCCATTCTTGAGGTTCACGTAAATGTCGTGATTCCCTCCTGAACGAAGCAGGACACAACCTTCCTTCTGGAGTTTTCGAAGCAGCTCGCGACGCTTCATGCCATTGCCATTTCCCGGATTTGGTACTCTTCAGGCACCTCGTCCAGCGCCATCAATAGATAGGCCTCCCGGATATTCCGCTCCAATTCCTCCAGCGTCCGTCCCTGCGTCATGATTTCCGGATGCTCCAGAAGCTTTCCCAGCCAAAACTTCTTGCTCTTCCAGTACACCAAGGTCATCTTGCTGAACGCCGACGGTCCTGCCGTTCCGGTGTCTGCGGAAGAGTGGGATGCGGCATTTTCGAGCACCTTCAGCAGAAACTCCTTCTGCGAAACCCGCTTTGCGTGACGTTCTTTCTCAATCCATTCGTAAACGGTTTCCGGTACGTCTCGAAGTAGAATCTGTTTTGTCGCCATAGTGCACCTCTGGAATTAATTGATAGCATTGATATCAAATATTGTCAGAGGTGTCAATCAGAACAAGGACGGCAAGGTTCTAGCGGCTTTGTCTATAGGCCAAGTCGTCGAAAATCAGGGATATGGAGTGTCTCTCACAGAGGTGCTCGAGGTTCGGATAGAGTTAAACCAGAGTAAAGCCCTTATCCGTGCAATCCGTAGTTGCTTCAGTGTCAAACGGCGGAGAGGCGCGTGGTGCCCCCCTTACCTCGGAGCACAGATTGCCGGTCCCCAGGGTTCCACGGAACGGCGCTCTTACGCGCCTACTCTCAAGGAACTACCTCCGCGACTTCTGGTGTAGTTAGTTTGCATT
>CAZCDO010000236.1:0-5151 GCA_964497135.1 uncultured Verrucomicrobiota bacterium | reverse complement strand
TGATGGCAGGAAAAAGTTTTGCAATTGGCGAAGCGTGGATGATGGTTACCAATAACCGCGATTTATACGAGCGGTGCGTGGCCTTCGGTCATTACGAACGCACCGGGCTCGCCTCCACCTACAACAAAGCCGACCAGCAGATCACAAGCAAGGAACTCCAGCAATTTTCCGGGGTCCCGCTGGGCGGAGCCAAGCATCGCATGAACCAGACGTGTTCGGCGATGGGGCGGGTTCAGTTGAAATATTATCCGAAGCGGATCCGGGAAATTCAAAAGGCGATGAATTATTTCTGGGATTTACTGGAGGGCGTGCCGGGACTCAAGGCGCATCGGCCGCCGAAAAAATCGGGCAGTACGATGGCCGGCTGGTATGCGGCCAAGGGGTTGTATCGGGCCGATGAGCTGGGGGGGCTATCGGCCGCAAAATTCTGCGACGCGCTACGGGCAGAGGGAGTCTGGTCTCACCCGGGTACCAATTCAGCCCTGCATTTGCATAATGTATTTCACACGGCGGATCTGTTCCACATGGGAAAACCGACGATGATCGCCTTTGGTCAGCGCGATGTGCGCCAGGGTAAGGGGGCCTTGCCGGTGAGCGAAGGGACGTCGAACGCCGTGATCAGCATCCCCTGGTTCAAAAAATACAAGCCCGCGATCATCAAGCAATATGCGGCCGCGTATCGCAAGGTGGCCGAGCAGGCGTCGGCCTTGATGGGTTAAGGCAATCTGGTGCGCCGCAGGGGGGACCTGCGGCGCTTCCCGTGACGAGAGAATCCTGGCCGACCGGGTTTGCGGGCGGGTTCAGATCAGGGATTGTGACGGAGCGCGCGCACGGAGATTCCCGCGTACCGTTTCAACAAGCGGCTGAGCTGGTTTTCATCCCCGATTCCCGTGCGGGTGGCCACATCCTTGAGTGTGCGGGTTGGATTCGAGTTCAGGATTTCCCGGGCCCGCCGTACTTTCTGCCGCCGCACGTCCTGCATCAAGGTGCGCCCGGTGAGCGCCTTATATTTCCGGCCGAGATAAAGTTTATTGAGCCCCATGACTCGCGCAAGATCGGCAAGCTGGATCCGTTCTGCCATGTGTTCCTCCCCATATCGGCCGATGGTTTCCACGAGATTCCGGGGAGTCGGTCCGGTCAGATGCAGATACTCGCCCAGCAGGCCCGCCAGCAGGCCATTACAGACGGATGGCGGCGGGCGATTCTGAGAGGCATGAACCGTCAACAGCCGATCCGCCAGACTCCGGATGAGCCCATCCCGGTCATGAACTTTTAGGGGCAGGTGGTCCGGTGGATGGGGCCACCAGAAGTAGATACAGATGCACGAAGATGGCGCATCCGGGGGATGCTCCTCCGTTCGGCGGCAGTTCTCCAGCCAGCACACGACGTCGCCCTCCCGGGCCTCGATTGAAGCCAGTCCACCGGGTTGGTGCATCCGGGCTTGATACCGGCCGCCGATCATGACGATGAGTTCGGCCATCGTATTTTTGCGAACGCTCGGAATTCGAGCGGGAGCCCCTTTGAAATAAACGGCCGAGTCGAATCGCACGCGGATAGGCGGGTATGTATTTGCCATAATTAAAGCCAGTAAAAGTATGTTTTTATCATAAACGAGGTCTGTGTCTTTGTCGATGATGATGTTAGAATTAAATAGAACTGAAATAAAGACTGTCCCTCGGGATATTTAAACGGGAGCTGTCCATGAAAGCAAGTACCCTGCGTGGCCTCTTCGCGATTCTCTGGTTCGCCGGTTTGCCGGCCTTCGTGGCGCTCGCCGACCCCGCCTTTTTGAACCCCGGTTTCGAAGATAATGGCCTCAACTACAATACATCCGCTAATTCCTTCAAAGCGCCGGTCGCCAGTTGGACCGTCAGCGGCTCGGCGGGGGTCATGTACAATGGGAATGACGCGTTTACCACGGGGACGGGCTACGGATCCCAGATCCTCGGCATGCGACAGCTTGGGGGAGCGACGCAGGCCGTCAGCGGGTTCAGCATCGGCTCAAACTATGTGATCGTGTGGCAGGGAAACAGCCGGGAGGGCATCAGCCTGTTGGAAATCATCGCCAACGGGCATTATGTCTGGAGCGATGCCACCAAGCGAAATGCGGGCGCTTTCCTCTCCTATACCTCGCGGCCGTTTGCGGCGACCAGCGCCAGTCTCGTAATCTCGTTGCGCGCGCCCAATTCCGCCGACATGACCACCCTTCTCGACAACCTGCAGATTATTTTGACGACCAACGCCATCTCGCCGTGTGTCGATCTGTGGCCCATGACCGGTACTGCGGTCCTCGGTTACACCGCCGACCCCTATGGCATCGCCCCCTACGATGGCGGCGCGTACATCCGTTGCCAAGCTGCCGTCAACGCCACGTTGACGATCCGTGACGTGCAGGCCGGGAACAGCTATCGCGCTTCGTTCTACGCGAAAAACCGGGCCTCGGGTTCGCCCAACGATTTCCGGGTGAGCGTGGATGGGAACGTCCTTCTGGGCGGGACGGGCTATACAGTGGCCGGCACGGCTTGGACGAACCTGGTATTCGACTTCACCGCCACGGGGGCCACGGCCGCGCTCAAGTTCGAGAGTCTGCTGACCTTGGGCGGCGATCGGACGGTGTGCTTCGACGGCTTCAGCGTCCGCGCTAACCCGTCGTCGCCCCTGGCGGTGCGCGCGTTGACCGCAACTGCGATTGGGGCGACCAACGCCACCTTGCGCGGGATGTTGGACGGAACGGGCGGCGAAAATCCGCAGGTGGTATTCTGCTGGGGGCTGACGAATCAGGGCACGACCCGTACCGGCGATTGGAGTTTCGCGCAGGCGATGGGTGCCAACTGGGGGGCGGGCGAGACGTTCGCGACGAATGTCGGAGCCCTGATCATAGGAACGACCTACTGGTATCAGTGTTTTGCGAGCAACTCGACGGCAACGGATTGGTCGGACAGCGCGCAGAGTTTTACGACGCTCTCGCCCGCCGTCATCAGCAATGCGGATTCGGTTGTGGATTCGGTATGGGCCATTCTCAAAGGCGTAGTGACCACCACAGGCGGCGAGGCGCCGTCCGTCTGGCTACACTACTGGCCGTCCGCCGGAGCGCCCACATCCACCGTGGCGCTGGGCACACAGACCAACGCTTTTTGGGCCGAGATCGCCGGCCTGACCCCGGGAACGACCTACGCTTTCGCCTTTTCGGCCTCCAATACGGCGGGCTGGACGGGGTCCTCCACGAACGCCTTCACGACCTGGGCAACGCCGTGGTTTCAGAATGCGCGGTTTGAAGATAACGGGCCCAACTACAACCCGATATCGGGCAGTTTCAAAGCGCCCGTTACCAACTGGACGGTGCTCGGAAGCGGCGGCGGAGTGGGGATCGCCAGCACGAATGCCGGGGATGTCTACACCCTCGGCACGGGATTCAGATCGCAGTTTCTGGGCATCAATACCGAAAGCGCCTCGGCGCCCCTCGGGATTTCACAGATCGTCAGCGGATTCAACATCGGCCAGAATTACACCATCGCTTGGGACGCGAACTGCCGCCCGGCGGCGGCCAACGGCCTGTTCTTAAAGGTTGTGGCCAATAACCATATTGTCTGGAGCGATGCTATTTCAAAGAATGCCGGCGCATTCCTGTCCTACACCTCACGGCCGTTCAAGGCCACCAGTACGAACATCGAGATTTCGTTCATCAATCCGAGCACGAACACCGTTTACTCGGCCACCTATCTTGACAACCCGCGCATTCTACCCACGACCAACGCGCCGGTCGCGCCCTTCGTCGATCTGTTCATAACCACCAGTGGCAACGGGACCTACGTCCAATACCCGGATGGCTATGGGGTCGCCCCTTACGAGGGGAACCATGAGCTCCGGATTCAGATGGCCGGGAGCGGCACCCTGACGCTTCGCGAGCTTCGCGCGGGCGCGAGGTACCTCGTTTCGTATGCGGTGGCGAATCGATGGATCCCGGCCAACGACTTCCAGGTGAGCGTGGATGGCCTGGTCATGACCGGGGGACCTAACTTTACGATCAGCGGTTCGGGGGTCTGGACCAATCACAGTTTCACGATCAGAGCCACGGCTGACACCGCATCGCTCAAATTCGAAGCCCTTAACACCGGTGGCGGTGACAAAACGGTTTTCTTTGACGCTTTTGGGGTGGAAGCGTTGTCCAGTCCGTATGGCACGGTGTTCGTATTGAACTGAACGTCGTTGCCCGATAGAGCGCAAATGCCTGCGAAGCGCCTTTGACATGGGCAGTGTCGCGATTCTCAATGACATTACCCACTGCCTCCGCCATGGCGACATCACCGTTCCTGTCCACGGCACACCACGTGTGCTGGAGATCAAGTCTGGGAGACACCAGAATCCGCGGACGGTTCGCCAAGAGGCACGTCTCAACAAGGTGATGGACTACCTTGCGACAGACACGGTGACCGACCTCTATGAGCCAGGTCAACAGATGGTCCGATCTGCACCATCACTACCGGAAGTGAGCCTCTCCCCTTGCATGAACAACTTGCTGACTCGAGTGACACGCGGTAAGTGCGGCGGTGCCCAGGCTGAAGGCGGCGTCTACTATTTCTCGGCGCGAACGACGAGAGACGTGGCTGAGTCTCTGGGACAGTTCATCGAGCTAAACCGACTCCAGAATGGCTTCGTTCTTGAATTCCTAAACCTGCGGAAGTTCGAGCCTCGGGCCTATTATCCACTCGTTCTGTCACTGACGTCTCCGAAAGATGTTTATGAGTTCTACGCTGGTCAACTGTACCTTTGGGTAATAGTCGACGTCGCCGTTATTGCTCAGGCATTTCGACGCAATGGCCTTTTCCTTGAATTCGACCAACATAGCGATTTCCCCGTTTGGGGGAATGCGGCGGCCACGCCTAACCCAAGTGATCGAAGAGTTGGGATCTCCTCGCATCTGTTTGGACGCGTATTCTACGAGTTCGCCAGTCTCGACTGGGTGCTCGGACTTCCGTTCGGTTCCGATATGAACTGGCACAACAACGCCTCGAACCGTTCCGTGACCCCTGACGGCATCACGTCTGGTTGAGGCTGACGTTCGCCCAGAAAAGATGATTGACGGAAGTATAACCGAAGTTATACCATGTGGTCATGAAAACAGCCATATCAATACCGGATGACATTTTCAGT
>CAZCDO010000235.1:0-5171 GCA_964497135.1 uncultured Verrucomicrobiota bacterium | reverse complement strand
CCCTCCCCCGCGCCGGGGGGAGGGAGGAACCCAAAGACGCCGCCAAGGAAAGCGCGACCAACGGGGGCGTTTACACCCTTACCGGCCGACGTTTAAAATTTTGACTCTATGGGGGATTTGGGTATTCTAGAGCGCATGAAAATTCTGGTCATTGGCGGCGGCGGACGTGAACATGCGTTGGTCTGGAAATTGGCGCAGGACTCGGTTCGGCCTACTCTTTATTGCGCCCCTGGAAATGCCGGGACGGCTTCCCTGGCGGTCAATCTGCCGATCGCGGCGGAGGATTTGGACGGACTTCTGGTCTGGGCCCAGCGCGAGCGGCCGGATCTCACCGTGGTGGGGCCTGAAGTGCCCCTCTGCGCGGGATTGGTCGACCGACTGATGGAGAAAGGGTTGCGGGTTTTTGGGCCCTGCCAGGCGGCGGCTGAGCTGGAGGGGAGCAAGGTTTTTTCAAAGGAAATCATGCAGGCCGCAGGGGTGCCGACCGCGCGTTCAGCGGTTTACACCACGGCCGATGCGGCGCTTAAAGGGGTTCGGGCCATGGGCGTGCCGCTGGTGATCAAGGCCGAAGGCTTGGCCGCCGGCAAGGGTGTCGCCGTTTGCATGAGCCTGGACGAGGCGGAACGGGCGGTTCGGGAGTGCCTGGTCGATGGCGTCTTTGGCGCCGCCGGAAAGCGCCTGCTGGTGGAGGAATTTTTGGACGGCGAAGAGGCCTCCGTTTTGGCGTTTGTCGACGGCAAACAGGCCGTGTTGATGGCTTCGGCCCAGGATCACAAACGGATTTTCGACGGCGATCAGGGACCCAATACCGGGGGTATGGGGGCTTATTCCCCGGCGCCGGTGATGACCCCTGCGGTCCTGGATGACATCCGGCGTGAAGTGTTTGATCGGACCCTGACCGAATTACGGCGGCGGAAGATCGATTACCACGGGGTGCTGTATGCGGGGATCATGATGACCGCGAAAGGGCCGCGGGTATTGGAGTTCAATTGCCGGTTTGGCGATCCGGAGACCCAGGTGATCCTGCCCCGGCTGGAGGGGGATTTGATTCCCATTTTGAACGCCTGTATCGACGGCACGTTGCGGCCGGAAATGGTGCGGTGGAGTAACGAGCCCTGCGTTTGTGTGGTTTTGGCGGCGGCAGGCTATCCGGGGACGATTCGAAAAGGCGATGTCATCAACGGCTTGGCGGCAGCGAATGCCCTGCCCGGTGTAGTGGCGTTTCAGGCCGGGACTCGGAAGGTCGGGGAAAACGTGGTGACGGCGGGCGGGCGGGTTTTGGGCGTGACGGCCCGGGCGGCGGATCTGCCCCGGACGGTTCAACGGGTGTATGAGGCGGTGGGGCTGATTCACTTCGATGGCCTGCAATATCGGCGGGATATCGCGGCGCGGGCGTTGAACCGGGTGAAGGGGTAATGGAGGGCAGAGAGCAGAGGGCAGAGGGCAGAGAGCAGAGGGCAGAGGGCAGAGAGCGGAGAGCAGAGAGCGGAGAGCAGACTGGAAACTTGAGATTGGGGAATAAATAACCCGGTAAGGACTCACACAATGGCCAAGCAAGCAAATCATAAAGTGATCGTAGGCGTTTTGATGGGAAGCGATTCGGACTGGCCGCTCCTGGAGGATACAGCCAAAACGCTGAAGGACTTTGGCGTGAAGTTTGAAGTCCGTGTTCTGTCGGCGCATCGGACTCCGGAGCGGGCGGCCGAATATGCCCAGACGGCGCGGGAACGGGGATTAAAAGTGTTGATTGCCGCCGCCGGGGGCGCGGCGCATCTGGCGGGCGTGATCGCCGCTCATACCGTTCTGCCGGTGATCGGCATACCGGTCAAAGGCGGCGCCTTGGATGGATTGGACGCCCTGTTATCGACCGTGCAAATGCCGTCCGGGATTCCCGTGGCGGCGGTGGCCCTGGGCCGGTCGGGCGCGGTGAATGCGGCCCTGTTGGCCGTACAGATTCTGGCGTTGAACGATGCGGTCCTGGCGGATCGGTTGGTCGCGCACAAACAGGATTTGTGTGATAAGGTGGCGAAAGGCGATGAACGGGTTCAGGGCGAATTAGCCAAACTTTTCCAGTAACGAAGCCCAGTCAGGGCGGGGAGAGGCGCTCCAAGAGCGCTGCTACACCGAGATAAAAGGGTAGCCCCGCTCTATGAGCGGGAATGGAGATATGCGCGTCAGAAGCCGGTTTTCGTTAGTAATTCGCATTATGGTACTCGCCTCCGGCCGCCTTGCGATGCAAGGGCGCGGGGGTTTGCGCTCTATAATTATGCTGGCGGCCGCTGGGGCGGGGCTCCTGTGCGGGTTGTTGACCGCTTCCGCCATTCCGATCGAAGAGGCCTTGGACCTCTTGCGGCGGGAGGGGGTGGATTTGTCGGAACCCGCTCTTCAAGAATCGGTGGTGGAGGCCGTATTTCAGGCGGTCGATAGTCAGGGTCGGATTCTCACCACCGAGGAAGCCCGCTGGATGGAACAGCAACGGCAGGGACGTGCGAGCCCGCAGTTCTCGATGTCCAACCCCCCGGTTGAATCCGGGTCGGATGTTGCGCGCCGGCCGGCATTTAGTCCCATCGAATACTGGCCCCGGGAGATCGCCTATCTGAAATTCAATTCGATGGATCCCGGTTGCGCGCCGGCCTTCGGGGCGGCGCTGGCGGGCCTGAATACGGCGACGGTATACGGAGTGATTCTGGATTTACGGGGAGTGGGCGGGGAAGGATTGGAGTCGGTGGCGGAAGTGGCGGGTTGGTTTTCCGCATCGAACGAATTCGCCGTTGTGCGGAATCATGCGGGGAAGGAATTCCGCCGCCTGACCAACGCGGTGCATTCCACGTTCCGGCATCCTTTGATGATTTTGACGGATGGGCAGACCCGTGAAGCGGCCGAATTATTGGCGGCCCTATGCCAGGGTCAAGCCCGGGTGATGCTCATTGGGGTGCCGACCCGGGGCGAGGCCTATTTGCGCGACCTGATCCCCTTGTCCGACGGACGGTTCCTGGATTTTGCCCGGTACCGACTGGCGCCTTTGGCGTGTCGGGATTATCACGGGCGCGGCGTGACGCCGGATATCGATGTGGCTTATGTGCGATTGGACGCCGAAGGACACAGGCCGGCGGTCGCTCCGAAAAAGGATGCCGGACAGCGTTCGGGGGGATCGACGGATTCCGCGGCGGTTGAACGCCTGGACGAGCGGATCGGGACGGATTTGATCCTGCGGCGGGCGGTTGATCTATTGATGGGGCTGAAAGCCTTGGAAACGGGAGGCTATGCGACCACCGGTGATAATCCTAATTGATGCCGCTCATCCGGATCCGGATTCGGTCCGCGAAGCGGCCCGGGTCTTGAAGGCGGGGGGACTGATCCTTTTGCCGACGGAAACGGTTTACGGGTTGGCGGCGGCGGCGGACCGGCCGGAAGCGGAGGCGGCGATCTACCGGGCCAAGGCGCGCGATCCCCGTAAACCGATTCCCCTGCTGGCCGCCGATATCGATGCCGTGGCGCGATTCGGCGCGCGGTTTTCCCCGCGGGCCCGGCGCGTGGCGGAGCGGTTCTGGCCCGGTGCCCTGACCCTGATATTGCCGGTGGGCGACCGCTGGGAAGGGTTTCGCGTTCCGGATCATGCAGTGGCCCGCGCGGTGGCTTCGGCGGCGGGGGGGGTACTGCGGGTCACCAGCGCCAATCTGAGCGGCGAACCGGCGGCGGTGACGGCGGATCAGGCCGGTGCGGCGCTGGCCGGCCGGGTCGATTTGATTCTCGACGCCGGTCCCTGCCGGTGGAAACAGGCGAGTACCGTGGTGAAGGCGGCGGACGACGAATGGACGATGGTGCGGGAAGGAGTGATCCCATGGGCGGACCTACAAGCCATCCAGTGACTCCCCAAAAGCTCTTATTTGTTTGCACCGGGAACACCTGCCGGAGCCCGATGGCGGAATACCTGTGCCGTAAATGGTTGGGCGAGGGCAGCGGCTGGGAGGTCGCTTCGGCGGGGATTGCCGCCCATCCGGGAATGGCGGCCAGTCGGCTGGCGATCGATTTGCTGGCCCGGCAGGGAATCGATATGAGCGGGCACCGCAGCCGGTGTTTGACGCGCGAAGAGATTGACCCTGCCCGGCTGATTGTGGTAATGACCGAAATGCACCGGGCCGCCATCGCCCAACGGTTTCCGTCGGTCTTGGACCGGGTGCAGGTTCTGACGGCTTTTGGTCCGCACCCTGGGGAACTTCGAGACATCGAGGATCCGATGGGTGGATCTTGGGGCGACTATCAGCGCACGTATGATGAGATCAACGCTTTGTTGCCGGATTTGGTGCTTTATCTTCATCAACACTTCGATGGTGGACGGCGGGAAAAACGAGGAATATCATGAAAATCGCGATTGGCGCCGACCACGGCGGATTTGAGCTCAAGACAGGGATTATCCGGAGCCTGATCCAGCGCGGGATGGAGGTTAAGGATGCGGGTTGTTTCGACAAACAGTCGGTCGATTATCCCGACTATGCCCATGAAGTGGCGCGGACTGTGGCGACCGGCGCGGCGGACCAGGGCCTGCTGATTTGCACGACGGGGATCGGGATGAGCATCACGGCCAACAAGTATCCCCAGGTTCGGGCGGCGTTGTGCGTGACGCCGCGGATGGCGCGGATGGCACGGTTGCACAACAACGCCAATGTGTTGGTGTTGGGCGCGACGGAAACGGATGCGGCCGGGGCCCTGGCGATTCTGGACGCCTGGTTCGACGCCTCCTTTGAAGAGTCCGACCGGCATGTGCGGCGGGTCGCCAAAATACGCCAAATCGGGGACGGGGCACTGGATGAAACGGCGATCGGCGCTGTGGATCCGGACCTGGCCGAGGCGCTGGTCCATGAAGAGGCGCGGGAGCGGACGACGATCAATCTGATCGCTTCGGAAAACTACGCCAGCCGGGCGGTGCGGGTGGCCCAGGGCTCGCTGATGACCAACAAATATGCCGAGGGGTATCCGGGCAAACGCTGGTACAACGGCTGTGAATTTGTGGATGTGGCCGAACGCCTGGCCATTGAGCGGGCGTGCCAATTGTTCGGCGCCGAACATGCCAATGTCCAGCCTCATTGCGGCAGTGCCGCGAACATGGCAGTTTATTTTGCGATGCTTCAGCCGGGCGACACGATCCTGGCGATGAGCCTGGCGCATGGCGG
>CAZCDO010000234.1:0-5176 GCA_964497135.1 uncultured Verrucomicrobiota bacterium | reverse complement strand
GCGTGCCGGCCCCATTGATCCCCGTCCACCACCCGTCAAACGTGTATCCCGCCCGCGTCGTCGTCGCCAGCGTCCCGTAAGGCAAGGTGTTTGTCACCGTCCGGGTTGTCGGACTGGGCGTCGTGCCGCCCTGCGCGTTAAACGTCACCAGGTAGGACGGCTGAGCCACCGACGAAACGAAATTGATGCCCCACCGATTTCCGGAGGTGGCCGCATTGTCGGCGGACGTTCCGGTCGTAACGGTCTGGTCGGCAAAGGAATAACCTGTTTTACCGGCCCGCACTGTGTATTGGGAGGAAGCCGGAATTTTTGCGAGGGCATAGATCCCCCGGGCATCACTCGTCGCGGTATAGGTCCCGCCGCCGGACCGTGTGGCGGTCACCCCGACTCCGGAAATGGGCATGCCACTGCCATCCGTGATGCGCCCGCTGATGATCTCTCCGGTGCCATTGGTCCAGACATTGTACACGCACTTGTAGACAGAATTGAATTGATAACCGCCGGCATCAATCGCCGGCAGATTATACCAGGCGGTGGCACTGCCACTCCAACCGAGGTTCAGATGGTGGTAAAGAGTGGAGAGATTATACCCATATCCATCAGCGACAATGGCGTGACCACCATCAGCGCCAGTGATTCCGAGCAAAGCAGGACAGCCGGCATCCAAATTGGGGTTGAGCATGTTGTTGAGTCCCGACCCGATCGTGTTCCCGCTATTGTATCCCTTGATCGCATTGGCATAGGCAAAGGTATTGACGAAGGCATTTTTGGCTTTCAAGGTGTCTGTTCCGGAACTGGCCGCATAGCTCATATTCACAGACACACCGGCGTCCGCGCACAGTGCCCCGATGGCTTGCCGTTGCGCAAGGGTGCTGGTGGTTCGGGGATCCAGGAGCATACTGTCCCAGTTATAGGGGCCCCCGACGCCATTCCCGCCCCGCAGTCTTCGCGTTTGCGCCGCGCCATAGACGGTGATCGGAAACAAGTTGGTGCCCACCCCGGCGGAAGGATATCGCCAGTAGCGCATCAGTTGGGCCATGGCCGTCGCCACACAGCCGCAAACGCAGTTATTGGCGGATCCTGAAGCATTTTGCGGCGTGTAGTAGTTGTAGCACGCATACCCACCCCCTACGGTGGATTGATCCCAAAACGTCTGCGTCAGCGGCGCGACCCGGACATCCGAAACACTCGCGATCCCGGCGACTTTGGCCCCGGGCGGCTGTTTTTCAAGGGACCAGAGTTGCCCCCACTTGGTCTTGGCGGTCTGCGCCAATTCTTGCACGTCAGCCGGTTGCAAACTCTTTGATTTGGCTCGCAAACTCCGTTCCGCCAAGTCGTTGTTAACCAGCGCATAGAGCGGATTGTCAGCGGTGGCAACGAACTTACCGCTGGCAACAAACCCGATAATCGGCTCAATCCAATCATCACCCGCCACCAGAATAAACCCTTCGGGATCCAGATACACCACGTAGTAGAGCGGTGACCCGACGGTATTCGTAAAGGTCTCCACCCGCAGAACCTGCTGACCCAACTCGGTCTTCAAGGGGGAGGCTTCCACTTTCAACCAGCCGCGGACCGCACTTTCAGCCTGCTCCGCGCTCACCGGCGCACCAGCCGCATCCCGGGGGCCTGCGAACATCCAAATCAATGCCATCCCGGTAAAAAACGCACGAAGAATCCGATTGCAGACGGGGTGGCCGCTCACCCGCGAAAACGCCGCAGAGTTCAAACCGTACCGACGGGTCATCGTGTCCTCCCCCCGTGACTGAATTGCGTCATTGAACAGGTTTTTTTGCATAAGACAAAGACAACGCGATTAATGGGGAAATCCTATTCCTATTCGCCCGGGGACGCAATTATTTATTGGGGGAATATTCATATAAATTGTGCTTGTGCCGGGGAAACGACTCGGGCATTCTTTCGAGCAGTACATCCATTCAGGAGGTCATTAAGGGCGTGTGCCCCCAATCTCTTCGAAACGATGTCCGATCTGCGAGAAACTCCGAAGGGAAAATCGGCCATGAAATTATCCGGTTTGGTTCCTATGACGTGTCTGTTGCTGACCTGCGGTTGCGTATCCCTGTTTGGCCCCCAGTTTCAATCGTCCGTTTATGTGCCCGGAACCGACACGGCGGTCGCCGCCGCCAAGGAATCGATGTCCACCTCGAATGCTGTGGCCTTGTTGCAGAAATATATCCTGCAATATGTCGACACCAAAAAGGCGAAAAAAGGAACGGGCGAAATGTTCATGGGCCCGCTTCAAGGGTGGGGCAAGCCGACCGTTACCACGAATGGTTATACCTATTTTGAGCCGACGTCCAGCGCCTTGATCGGCAACAAGTTCAGTATGAATATGGTCATCGTCAACATGAAGTTCGCCGACGTCGAAAAGGTCGATATCGTTCATCGCATCGCCGGCGAAACGAAGACGCCGGCGAAAATTGTGCTCTATAACACCAAGAACGAGGTTGTGCTAGAATGTCCGGTCGTGGGTTCGGAATCTTTCGTGCCCCGCATCCTCGCTGCGGTGGAAATTCTCTGCCCCCAAATACGACCCGCCCCAGCCGCACCGGAAAAGAAATAAGCCATGCCCATCAAGCCCCTCCTCCGCTTTTGCGGATTGTCGCTCGCGGCCGTGGCGGTGTCCGGGTGTGTCGGCATGGCGGGCAATTCGCGAGTTGTGAAGTTATACCCGGGACCTGTTCGCGACCCCTCGGATGTCGCTATCATCCATAACGATCGTTATGTTTATGTCCATCCGAATTGGCATCCGTCGGTCATCGTATTGCCCGGCGAACAAACTCTGGAGTTTTCGTATCGCAAAAACGTGGGCTATGGCACCCTGCACTCGACCGTGCCCTCCCGGATCGAGGTAAATCTTCAACCGGGACACCAGTACCAGGTGGTGGGCCATGAATTCAATTCGTCTTTGATCGTGCAATCGTTTTTGCCCGCCCTCGAGGATGTGACTGCCCAGTCCAACGTCTGGGCCTTTTACCAGAACCATTCCGACGAGTATTATCAGACGAAAGCCGTGGAATGGATGACGGACCAGACGAATTTGGCGACGGTCGCCCTGACCTGCCCGAAACCGGACATTCGTTCCGCTGCGGTCGGAAAAATCGAAAACCTCGCCGTGCTGGATAAAATTCTGGATGAGGAAATCGACGCCTCGGTTCGGCGGGAGGCCGAAGCTCGCAAGAAAGAATTGACCCAACCCGGTCGGAGCAAACAGCCCTGACCGATCGTTATGTCCTAAACCCACATTGACAACCGATGGCGGATTGGATGGCATCGGCGGAAGCATTGGAATTCGCTGGAAATTCTAACCCTCTCAGGTGGTGCCCGTAGCAGATGAAACTCTTACAGGCGCCATCTGGTATTCCGGCCGTTGAAGGGATTCCTTCAATCTACCGCTTCCATCCCGCATCCTTCATCCCTCTCCCCCAACTTCCCCGGCCGCCTTCAACACCGCCTGATAGCCCCACTCGTCCCATTCGGGTTTCACGCCGATCCCCACCAGGTCGGGATAGTTCTTCATGATCAAGCCGCCTTTGAAAGTCCGGACCATCCGGGCAGCCTCAGACTCAATCAGTGCCCGGTTGCCCGTCGGCATCACTTTCTGAATGTCGATCGGCGACCAAAGTCCCACCTTTTTCGCCTTGAGCTTCGCCGCCAGGGCCGGCAAGTCGTAGGCCGCCGGCTGGTCGAATTGGAAACAATCGATCCCCGCCTCGATCAGGTCATCCACCAACTGCCAGTTATATCCGCAGGAATGCATGAAGACCCGCATCCCGCTCTCATGCGCCGCCCCGGTCAGTTTTAGATAATGCTTGCGAAACACATCGCGCCACATCGCGGGGCTGATCAATAATCGATCCTGCACGCCCAAGTCCTCGCAATAGAAAATCCCCTCCGCCCCGCTCGCCGCCGCCAGGCGGATGACTTTGACCAGAAGATCGCTCACCTTTTCGTGCAGCCTCTCGATCTCATCCCGGTATTCGATCAGATCCATGAAATAGATTTCCATCTTGCGCAGGTAGCGGCTGGTGGCAAAAACCCAGCCGGGCACGAAAAACATCTTGAATTTATCGGTCGGCGCGGAGAAATGGGTGCGCAAATCGGCATACCGGCGCGGATCGTCGTAATCCGGAAGTTTGAGATTCGGCAGAACCGACCAATCCGGAATCGCGGGCCGGAAGACTTCCCCGCTCTGGCATCCTTCCCGCATCCGCCGCCAGATGTTGCCCCATTCGTCATCGTAATATTCCATCGAACCTTCAACCCAGCGTTTTCCCACGTAGGTCAGCGACGGCCCCATCCCGCCCCCCAGAAAATCGTTGAACCGATTCCCGTCGAAATTCAGCCCGCATCGGTCGGGCGTCGAATGCGTCAAATTGGCCAGAATGACTTCGCGCGATGTCATGCTCATAATGCTGTACGCCTCGTTAGGATTGCTGTGTATTCGTTAAAAAGTTCCGGGATAACGCTGTTCCATCAACTCAATGATCGTCTCATAATTCCGCAGGGTCAGAGCGGAGACTTCCCGCCCATAGGGACACGACGAGGGCTGGAGGACAAACCCCCGCCCCTCTCCGGCCGTTCCTTCGTCCAATGCGCGGATGACTTTCTCCCGGAACAGCGCCGTCGGCAGGGTCTCGATATCGCTGATCTCCAGGTTTCCAAAGAGCACCCACTCCCGACCGTGCGCCTGGCGGACCTCCGCCAACGACACATCCCCCTGCGGGGGCGGCTCGATCGGGTCCAGGCCATCGCATCCGGTCGCGGCGATCAGATCCAAAATCGGCCGCAATCGGCCATGGCAATGAACTCGCGCAAAGCCGCCGGTTTTATGAATCGAAGCGACCATGGGTTTCACATACTCCACCACGTAGTCCTTGAATAAGGCGGGCGGCAAATAGGGAGGCGAGGCATATTCGGGTCCGTAAATCCGCCAGAGACGGCCCGGCAGGGCTTCCGCAACCGCCGCCGTCGCCGGCAATAACCAACTCGCATGATGGTCCAACAACTGCCGGAACAAAGCCGGCTCGGTCAATGCCACCACGGTATAGGTCCCCATCTCGAATAGCGAAGCGGCCAGGCAGAGCGGATCCGCCGTATCCAACATCACGGCGCCGGTATCGCCCAAGGCCGCCTCGGTTTGAAGGACGGATTC
>CAZCDO010000233.1:0-5187 GCA_964497135.1 uncultured Verrucomicrobiota bacterium | reverse complement strand
GGCCCAGGTGGTCCGCGCCGGAATCCTTGAGGGCAACCCACCAGGGACGGGTTTTTCCCCACTCTGAAAAAGTGGTGTCCGATTCATCCACGTTGGGATACCACAAACCATGACTGCCATACGTGAATCCAAACCCGCCATGCTGAATCGAGTGGTAGGCGCATAGCCGAACGCCGACTGGGGTGACCGGATGACCCGCATGAATGGCTTCGTAATTCGTTTCGCCCTCCAAGCACGGTTTTCCAGTTTTGTAAGCCTCCAGATAGACGGAAGCCGGCGGCGTATTACCATCCCCCCAATGCCCGCCCTGGATCATGATGAAATCGCACCACGATTCCGCCCACGCCTGATGCTTGTCTCCGTCGTGGTACCACGGATGAACGGTCATGGCCCGTTGATACGGATCCATTTCCTTGATGTAACGTCCCAAGGCCAGGGCTTTCTCCAGGCGCTCGGGGGGCACGTCCTGATTGACGACATTATATTCGCCGCAAATCAACCAGGTCACGTTGAAGGAGCCGTATCGCGCCATGACGTATTGCCACACCTGCCGCAACTCCTCCAATGAATAGCTGTCGAAGTTGACCCCCCATCCGATCGCAATGGCGGGAATCAGTCCGGCCTCATTGGCCAAGGCGATGTAGGTGTCAGCGGTCTGCCAATAACTGACATCAAAATCTGGAGACTTCAGGGTTTTGGTGAAGGACAGGACTTCGGTTCCGCGAATCGTTCGCAGAAAAGCCATATGCAGAACTGTGAACCCCTGCTGTCGGCGCACCTCCAGCATATGACGATACATGGAAGGGACGTCCGGACGATTCGAGGATTCCAGCGGGATGTGGTCCGAAGGACAGAACCACCAGGTATCCCCCAGCCAGAAAAACGGCGTTCCATCCGTATACGTCAGGCAATGATGGGCGGGGTCCGCCTTCAACATCCCGCCATGTCGGGATGGAAGATTCCCGTCCAGGGGCGCTAGCACTTCAACCATCCCTTCCCGGCCATCCAGTTCAGGCAGGCACCGGCACTCTGTACGATAGGTCCAAATCCCTTGAGCTGGCAGACAAAAACGGATTGCCCATCGGTCGACACCGTCATAAAAACCGGGCAGACTTAATCGCTGGTTATCGGGTCCTGAAAAAACCGCCCTAAATTCCACCTCAGCCCAAGGATTGGCGGTGCCGGGCGAGGCCCGGAACTCCAATTCATCCATCTTATATTGCCTGGCGGAAAGAGTCATTTCAGCTCAACCTCCAAATTTCAATGATGGCTTTGGACTGCGGCAGTCCACTGCCGCCTTTTTCAGGCGAAGTGCACTTCGCCCTTCGCAAGGCGGGACAGAAGTCCCGCACTCCAAGGTCTATAAAAAAAGAGATGCACCGATTCCGCATAAACTATTTCCTATCCTTGCCATTCGCGCCGAACACCGATCGGATCGCTTCCAAATACTTCGACTTATGGACGGTGTCCGGTTCCAGATAACTGCCTTCGGTCCATTCGTTCCAGGCGTTGATATTCAGAATTTTGGGGCTGTTTTGTTGATCCAACCGCCGCTTGGCGATCTGAAGCGCCTGGCGGAATGCGGCCGGCGTATTGCCTTGGATCCGGTGGCCGTGCGGATAGGGCTGACCCGCCTCCCACACATCGGTCTGGACCGTGCGCGGGGTGGAATCCCAGCCCATGGTAACATTTGGGAAATAGGGAACATCGAAATGCGTGTGGGCCCAATCCCAGTATTTCAGATAGGCGTCCCGGACGCCGACATACGGATTCCCGGGAAATTTCGGCAGACCGACATGATGCACCCAGACGTAGGAGGTTACGCTGTCAAAGCCCAATTTTTTTACCAGTGAAACCGGATCGACCGGCTTGGACTCGCCGGGTAGAATGGTGTTACCCCACACCACCGCATTCAGATGCAGACCGGGAAAACCGGCGGCCCGGGTCTGTTTCCGGAAGGCCTCCAACGCGGCCCGGGTACCGGCGAGCCCGCCAAAACTGTTGATCAATTTGGTCAAATCATAAACGGAAAAATAAGGCGCCCCATCGATCATGAAATGCGAGGGGTGCTTGAAATAGTGCTCAATCATCCATTTCGTGATGGTTTTCCAGATCGCCGGAGTCACCTCACCGCGAAACTTGACCGGGCCCGGCGTGCGCGCTTTCGCCGGATGCAAATCGATCCAATCGTGATTGGCCCACATGCAGCAGAACTTGATCCGGCTATTATTCCGGGCTTTCATGAAAGCCTCATCCAGTCCCCGTTGCAGGAATGGCCCTTCATACCAGTACCAGTCGAAAATCCAGAAATCGATGCCGTGGTCGGCCGCGGCATCGATTTTCCGTTCCATGGCCCGGGGGTTCGCCTCATCCTCATATCCCCAAAGAGGAATCAGCGGTTGTTGATGTCCGGGAAAGCGGGGGGTCGCGGATTGGACCAGATTCCATTCCGTCCAGCCCGGCCCATGAATGGCCTCGTTACGAGGATCTGCATGATATCCCGGAAAATAATAACAACCGACCTGATAGTTTCCCGCCATGGCTGAACTCCTATGGGTGCGCCATCGCGCCCGCCGATTCCCGGACATAGGGCACGAGGGTTGTTGGTTGGACCGATTCGCCGGCAATTAGCGCGCTCAAAACCCGCCACCCGGTTTTTCCGACCTCGCGCGCCGGTTGCCAATACACCGCCCGTTCGGGGCGCGGAGGCCGGGCCGGTTGATTCGCATAGGACTCGGTGGCCGGATACGCTTCCGCGAGGATCATTTGAAAATCCCGGCCCAAGACCAGGCCGGCTTCGGCGGACATCCGAATGAGTTCATCGGCCGTGGGGGAACCATCCGCGAAAATGCCGTCCCATCGCATCCCGTTCGTAAAAAGACCCTGCGCCTGTAACTTGAAATCATTCCAAATCGGCGCGATGGTGCTTCCGATCAATCCGGCTTCGGATGGAGTGGCCATCGCTTCGTTAAAGGCATCGAAATAAACCCGGTTTGTAAAGGTTCCCATGGAGGGACTGAAGTTGAGAAGGTTCCGGCACCCCAACCCCTTGAATTCATCCACCACATCCATCATCATGCGGCGATGATCGGCATAGACACAGGCGGTTCGGGTTTCCGGCAAGTCCGTCGGCAGATCGCGATTCAAAACAACCACGGGAACCCCCAGCGCGGCCGCCGCTCTAATATACCGGTCATCCGCGTCGCTTTGCACCATGATCAGCCCATCGACCCGGCCGTCCCGAACCACCTGCTCGACGCGTTCCCATCGCGATCTCAAGAGCAAGAGGGGATCGTATTTATCGGTGTTCATCCGGTCCACACACCCGTCGATCATCAATTCATAGAGCGGGAACAACAGCGCCTTGGAATCGGGCACGATCAACCCCACTGAATAGGTTTTTCCGGCCGACAAGGCGCGATGCACATAATTGGGTCGATATCCCATTTGACCGGCAATTTGCCGGATCCGATCCTGTGTTTTGACCGGGATCCGCAACTTGCCAGTCGGATTCAGGGCATAGGTAACCGTGGCCAAGCTCACTTGCGCCTTTTGGGCCACATCGAGCCGGGTCACGCGACGAGGTGATTTCTTCATCATTTTCAAAACATCCCACATTGATCGTGCGTCGACAATGCGAAAACCAGCACAACAGATAACTACCTATAGCATCTGAAATAATAGGATAATATGGGATAAAATGCAATAAATTCCACGACTCGCTTTATGTGGTAACCTAGCCGCCTGCTGGGCTTCCTACGGACTCCCAGGAAAACATCGAGCCGATGTGTTCATCACAGGTTCAACCGGCGGATGGTTTGGCCCATTTCCCGCAAAACCCGTTGCTCCTCGGGATGAATATCCCCGAAAGGCCGGGGCGCTACGTTCAGGAAAAATACGGAATTCTTTTCGCGGAGCTTTCGGTACGTCGCCAACAGCTCTTCTGCGCTCCGGACACTATGGTTCCAGGGCTGGTAGGACCATTGATTCACATTCCACCAGCAGGCGGTCGGGTTGTCGCCGATCTCGGTCCCATTGAAGCCGATCGTGTTTTCGCCGGGTAAATCCAACTCCCAGATCTGGTAGTCCTCGCCTTTCAGCGGCAGAAGGTGTGTATTGTTGACGATCACGGCATCCGGCTGAAGTTCGTGAATCAAATCATAGGTTCCGGCCAGATCCCAAGGCCCGCGCGGATACATGAATTCAAACCAATCGGCTGGAAATTTCATGCGCGGCCAGTAGCCATCAAATAGAATGCCGCCGATCGGGCCGAAGCGCGTGCACAATTCGCGCAACTGGGACTGGTAATAGGCGATGTAAGCAGGCCAGTCCGTCCGATAGGAGGGATGGGTCCAGTCGATCAAAGAATAATAGAGGTGCAAGGCGATCCCCCGTTCCTGCAGGGCCGGGGCCAGTTCTGCCAATACATCCCGCTTAAAAACCGTGTTGCTGATCTTGAAATCCGTGTGATCCGTATCCCATAGGCAAAACCCGTCGTGATGTTTGGATGTGATCAGCAGAAACTTCTGGCCCGCCTCAACCATGAGATCGGCCCATTCCTCGGCATTGAAGCGCACCGGATTGAATTTCTCCATGCGGCGCCGGTAGGTTTCATAGGGAATGCGGTCGTCAAAATAGATCCATTCGCGGCCATGGTTGCTCAACGAATACAATCCCCAGTGGACCGACATGCCGAATTTCAACTCCTGGAATCGTCGTAATCCCTGCGGCGAAACCTGAAGCCTGGCGCGACTGGTATCTTCAACTTCAACCCCGGATAAAATGGCCATACTCACCTCTTCCTTTTATTGTCAGAGACCAGATCCAGGTCATTCCTGAACCTTATTTTCGCATAGGCGAATGCGATCCCCCTCCTTAAAGGGAATCATCCATTGTGTTGCACGCCGCCCGGCGTGTAAACGAATTCGGACCGGTGTTTGCGCCGTGCCGGTGAGTCCGGTGATGGCAATGGGCGTCCCATCGAACGTCCAGGCCGAACCGAACAACGCGTCCTTCCCGCGGGTCCGAACGATCACCGCATGCCGCACTCCGGCCGGAGCGGGCTGTCCCACGGCCCGAAATCTGGACTCGGGGTCGCGCCCCAGAAAAGCCATGGACCGACTCGAGGCCCGGATGGCGGCCCGGGTTATTCCTTCCGGGGCATCCCACGACAGGTTGAGGGCGCCC
>CAZCDO010000232.1:0-5346 GCA_964497135.1 uncultured Verrucomicrobiota bacterium | reverse complement strand
CGCAGGTGACGCCGTCGACGGTGGTGGCCCTTACGGCGGCCCAGACGCTGTATGCCAAGTGGTTGGGAAACTCCTACACGCTGACTTTCGATGCGCGATCCGGCACAACGCCGAATCCGACGACGAAACCGGTGACGAACGGATTGACATACGGGACGCTGGCAACGACGACGCGGGCGGGGTATACATTCGGCGGGTGGTGGACGCTTTCTGACGGGACGGGTTCGCAAGTGACCCCCTCGACGGTGGTGGCGCTGACGGCCGCCCAGACGCTGTATGCGAAGTGGGTGGGGGTCGCGAGCACCGTGACGTTTGACGCGCAGGGGGGTACGACACCGAGCCCGGCGAGCATCCTGGCGACGAACGGGTTGACGTATGGCGTCTTGGCGACGACGACGCGAACGGGGTATACGTTTGGCGGGTGGTGGACGGGTGTCAATGGGAGCGGCACGCAGGTGACACCCGCGACGGTGGTGACGATTACCTCGGCCCAGACGCTGTATGCGAAGTGGATCGGAAATCCTCCACCGCTGGTGACGTTTGACGGACAGGGGGGCACGGCCCCGATTCCGGCCACGAAAATCGTGACGAACGGTTTGATCTACGGGACGCTGGCGACGACGACGCGGGCGGGGTATACGTTTAGCGGGTGGTGGACGGGCGTCAACGGAGCCGGCACCCAGATGACCCCGGCGACGGTGGTGACCCTAACCGCGAATCAGACTTTGTATGCGAAATGGGTCGGCAACAGCTACTCGGTAACCTTCGATGCGCAGGGCGGAACGGCCCCGATTCCTGCAACGAAGACGGTGACCAACGATTTGACTTACGGGATCTTGCCGACGACGACGCGGACGGGGTTCACGTTTGGCGGGTGGTGGACTCTATCGGGCGGTGCCGGCACCGCGGTTACGCCGGCAACACCGGTATCACTGATGGGGAACCAGACGGTGTACGCGAAATGGGTGGGATTGGGGGCGGTGACGATCCTCAATGAGACCTTCGAGGGCGCTTTCCCGGGTGTTCAGAGATGGACCTTGTATGGTTCGCCGACTTGGGCCGACACTTCTTGGAAGGCATATGCCGGGAGTTGGTCCGGCTATGGTGCGGCTTCGACAAACCCGGCCGCTAATGCGCGAGGACCTTATGTGGCGAATATGAATGCCTGGATGATCCATGGTCCCTTCTCGCTCGCGGATGCCGCGTCCGCGCAGATCAGTTTGATGCACCTTTACCAGTGTGAGGCTGGGTTTGACGAGGTGATGTATGCCGTCTCGACCGATGGCTCGCAGTTTTATCCGGGGGCTTACGTGTATTCGGGCCAGAACCCGGGTTGGACGACGGGTGGCTGGGAGGCGGTCACGATGGATCTGGGCAATTCGGCCCTGGGGAATCTGTGCGGGCAATCGTCCGTCTGGTTTGCGATCATCTTTACCTCCGATGGATCGATTCAGCAAGACGGCGTTTACGTTGACAATATTGTCATACAAAAAACGGCGGCGGGGGATAGTTTTGATAAGACCGGAACGGCGACCCTCAATGGCAACGTGCAAAACAGCATCTCCCTGGCGGCGGGCTCGAATTTGTCCGGCAGTTTTCCCTATTTGGCCCGAAACGGTCAGAATCCCAATGCCACAGTGATCGCGATTGCCGGCCTGGTGGATAATAGTGGCCAATGGGTGGGCGGGACTCCAAAGGCGGTTTACACGGGAATCCCCTCGCAATCCGGGACGGCCGGGACGGCGTCATGGTCGAATCTGGCCGTGCCGTCAATCGCAGGAACCTACACCCTGCGTTACAAGGCCTATTGGGCCGTTGACGTGGCCCAATGTATCGACAGTTTTAAGATCAATCCACCGACTTTGGATCAAGGGCACTTGGAAGGGGTGGTGGGCACGATCACGGCCACGGGGGTGACGGTCAAGCCGGACCTGATTGTTCAGTCCCTGTCCCACAGTCCCGCGAATCCGAATCCGGGGGAGAGTGTGACGTTCAGGGTCACGCTGAAAAATCAGGGGACGGCCGTCGCATCGAGTATCTTCAACACCGGTTTCTGGTCGAATCGCTCGTCGGCTCCCGCCATCGGCACAACACCGGATCTCAACGAGGATTATCTGGGAGGACTCATGACCGGGGCCACCTATGAGGTTTTGTTCACGATCCCCGCGCCGGCCGCCGGCACGTATACCGCGTGGGCTTATGTCGATCGGTATCAAGGCGCCAGTGAGATCGACGAGAGCAATGAGGGAAACAATGCGGGACCGACTCCCTCGGGGTATTCATGGACGGTGGGCGGGGGGACCCCCAAGCCGGACTTGATCGTTCAGTCCATCACCCACCTTCCCGCGAATCCGAATCCCGGGGACAGCGTGATGTTTACGGTCACCCTGAAGAACCAGGGCGCGACTGCCGTATCCAATATTTTCAATACGGGTTTCTGGGCGAATCGCGCGTCGGCACCGGATATCGGTGCGGTGCCGGATCAAAACCTGGACGCCATCGGCAGTCTTGCGGCGGGTTCCACCCGTGAGCTGACTTTCACGGCGACCGCGCCACTGGCGGGCTCCTACTCGGCCTGGGCCTATGTGGATCGGTACATGGGGACCAGCGAAATTAATGAGGGCAATGAGGCGAACAACGCGGGACCGACGCCTTCGGGCCATCCCTGGACGGTTTCCGGGGCGGCGCCGGGTGCGGATGTCTGGGATCCCCTGGACAATACGGGATCCGGAGCCACGGAAATTGTGCCGGTGGCCACCGAAGCAAGCCATGGACCGCACACCCTCGGGAGTTCAGATTCGTATGACTGGTTCAAAGTGTATCTCTATGCCAATGTGTTTTATAACTTCAATTCAACGGGTGGCTCCGGCGACACCTTTGCCCAACTGTACGGGGACCCCAGCGGGGCGAATCTGATCAGCCAGGATGATGACAGCGCCGGGAACTTACAGTTCAGCTTGAATTATAAACCCGGCACGGAGGGTTGGCGCTATTTGCGCGTGCGAACCTTCAGCGTCGGGTCCAGCGCCGCGTATTCCCTGCGTTTCAGTGGATCGATTCCCTTGGGCGAAGCGCTGGAACAACCGGATTTGAACTGGATCACCTATGGTCCCTCCAATTGGTACGGGCAAACCCAAGTCAAGCATGATGGGGTCGATGCGGTTCGAAGCGGGCCGATCCCCCATTCGCAGTCGTCCTGGATGGAGGTGGCCATTGCCGGACCCGGGAAACTGTCCTTCTGGTGGAAGGTGTCTTCGGAAGCCGGGTTCGATAAATTGGGATTTTGGGTCGACGACGAAATTATTACCACGAATGTCATATCCGGCGAGATCGACTGGCGGTTATTTACCCATGAATTTTCCAGTGGCGTTCACACCGCGTATTGGGGGTATATCAAGGACGGTACGATCAGCAGTGGATCTGATTGCGGGTGGGTGGATGAAGTCGCATGGAAACCCCGGGTCGTGGCGGATTACAACGGGGATGGGGTTACCGATTTGAGTATTTTTAATCCGGTCAACGGGGCTTGGCACATTCGGACTCCGGCCGGAACCACGGTGACTTTGAATAACCAGTGGGGTTGGAGTACTGCGAAGCCTGTGCCGGGGGATTATGATGGCGATGGAAAATCCGATCTGGCGGTTTTTGATACCCAAGGCGGCTATTGGTATATCAAGAGCGTGGCGGGGAACATCATTTCCTGGGCCAACCAGTGGGGCTGGAGTACTGCGAAGCCGGTGCCGGGGGATTATGATGGCGACGGAAAATCCGATCTGGCGGTGTTCGATACCGGGGGCGGCTATTGGTATATCAAGAGCGTGGCGGGGAACATCATTTCCTGGGCCAACCAGTGGGGCTGGAGCACCGCGAAGCCGGTGCCGGGGGATTATGATGGCGACGGGAAATCCGATCTGGCGGTTTTTGATACCCAAGGCGGCTATTGGTATATCAAGAACAGGGCTGGGACCCTGATTCTCTGGAGGAATCAGTGGGGCTGGAGCACGGCCCGGCCAGTTCCGGGGGATTATGACGGGGATGGGAAATTCGATCTGGCGGTCTTCGATACCGAGGGCGGTTACTGGTACATCAGGAGCGTGGCCGGAACGATTATCACCTGGCGGAACCAGTGGGGGTGGAGTACCGCCAAGCCGATTCCCGGCGACTACAACGGCGACGGCCGGTTTGATCTGGCCGTCTATGACACCGCCACCGGCTACTGGTATATCAAAGCGATTGACGGGACCCTCATTGCCTGGGCTGTTCAGTGGGGCTGGCCGGGCGCTTCTGTGCCGGCGTTGGGGGATTGAGGACACAGGGGACCGGGATGCCGAAAAGAATAGGCTCTCGGCTTCCCGACCCAATCAGATCGCATCCCAGACCGGTTTCTCCAAAAAAGCAGAAATCCGGGCGGCATCCTCGCGGAGTTTGTCCGGATTGCCGTGATCGACGACATTGACCCGCTGGCCACTCTTCAAAACGAGGTTTAATTCATAACTGTAGAATGAACTTTTATTGCCGCGGCAGTATTCGGCGATGAGCTGTAACGCATAAATCTCGTCCAGTGAAGTCAGGTTCTTAAGTGTTTTCTTGTCGAATAGTTCATCGGGCGACTTGCGCCCCTTCCAGAAATACCCCCCCCGTTTGTCGAACACGATGGGAGTCGTGCCGAAGTAAAGCATGCCAGCTCCGACGCATGCAAAAATCAGCCCCAATAGCAGGGGCATGACGGTTTCCACATTGCATGCAAACTTGCCGGATGACAGCAGGGCGATGGAAAAGGCGAGCATCACGCCAACCCCGATCAGGAGAAATGCGAAATAAAACAGCAGGGCACCCGGGGATGCCCGGAATTCCAATCGGTTGAAATTGGCTTCGACCAGTTTATGGGTCCGAAAACTGGCTCCCCCCCCTTTGGCAGGGGTCCAGTCCGTCTGCAGGGCAATGGGGTCGCTGAACTGGGAAGGATCGAATGGGTTGCGAGGGCGCACAAGACTTTGAAGTTTCGCGATTATTTGATTCATCATGATTGACCGCGCCTCCTGAACAACAGGGTTGATCCATTCCGTGCCTTTCGGGCATCGATACCCTTCGAATATTGGCACCCGGCAGGACAGGCGTCAAGCCGGGCCGCCAGTAATTCCCATTATGGCGCTAAACGATCCGGTGCAATGCCCTCATCGGAATCCTTCTGGATAAATAGTTTTTCTTGCATCTCCGTGAACAGCCTGATATAGTGATGTTTCGCAAGACGCAAAAGGATGCAAGCGGTGGCTTGATCCCTGAAAAATTGAATATGACTGCGGGGTGGAGCAGCCCGGTAGCTCGTCAGGCTCATAACCTGAAGGT
>CAZCDO010000231.1:5009-5406 GCA_964497135.1 uncultured Verrucomicrobiota bacterium | reverse complement strand
AATTGGCGATCTCACCCCAGGACTTGAATACGCGCTACAACCGGCCCGGCGATGACGTCTACGGGCTGTGTTCGTTCCGCTATGAGTCGCACATCCTGGGTTTTCTCCATGCGCATCACGCCGACCGTCGGGTGGAGGTGCAGTTGATGTCGAGCTTGGACGGGAGGCAGTGGGGATTTGTGGGGGAAGGCGACTATATTCTCCCCAATGATCCCCCGGGTGGCTACGGGTGCGGGATGATGTCAACCCAATCCGGTCCCCCGATGCGGGTCGGCAATGAACTCCGGATCTATATCGGGCTTTCGCCGAAAAGTCATCGGAACGGTCCGGTGGGGCCGGAACAACAGGCGCGCGCGATCGGGCTTGCCACCCTCCGTGTCGATGGCTTCGCGTCGCT
>CAZCDO010000231.1:0-4999 GCA_964497135.1 uncultured Verrucomicrobiota bacterium | reverse complement strand
ATGCCGGGGATGTGGAGGCGGAACTGGTGACCCAACCCCTGCGGTTTGGGGTTGGCCGCTTGCGTGTGAATGCCCGGCCGACGTCAACCGGCGGTGCCCTGCGGGCGGAGATTTTGGATGCTGACGGGACGCCGCTTCCGGGATATGCGGCGAACGAGTGCCAGGCCGTTGCGGAGGATGCCATCGATGGCACGATCCGCTGGACCGAAACAGACAAAGTGCCGGCGACGTCGGCCGATGGGGCACGAATTCGCTTCGTGATGAAGAACGTTCAGATTTTTTCGTTCTGGATTGAAGAAGAGGACAACTTTAATATGGATCGGAATCGCCTATGAAAGCAGTTTTTGATGTTGCGAGTGAGCGGCAATTGTTTGTGGATCGGGTGTTGATCGAGCGGTTGGAAAATGCCGCGTTGAAATTGCACGAACCCGTCTCGGGCGGGGTGGCAATCCGGATTGATCGGCCATGGGAAGGGCCGGTAAACGGCGGGGCGGTTGTTTTCCGGCATGGGGATCGGTACCGGATGTATTACCGGGCGATGACACTGGACCCAAACGACCACAGCGGGGTGATCGGCGTGGCCGTCAGCGACGACGGAATAGTGTGGACGAAGCCTTCGCTGGGGTTGGTCACGTGGAATGGTGGCGTGGACAATAACATCATCGCCGATGAGATGGGGTCCCCTCTCATGGTTACGCCCTGGCTCGATACGCGCCCCGGCGTCCCGCAACATGAACGAATCAAGGCGATCCGCAGCGAACCGGTCAGCGGCGAGGCGCATACGGCCTTTGCCGACCCCAAAGGCCCCAAGCGGCTGGTTTTCTGGGGATCGGCGGATGGTTTCAAATTTCACAAGCTGGATCCCCAGCCCGATCTGGTCAGTCCGTTGCCCAATTGTTTCGATGGGGGGAACACCCTGTTCTGGAGCGAGGTTGAAGATCAGTATGTTCTGTATTACCGGTGCTGGAGTCCTAGCGGGCGGTCCATGGCGCGCACGACTTCGAAAGATCTTCGCCACTGGACGGATTCCGTGGTGATGACCTATGGCGAGGCGCCTCCCGAACAGATCTATATCAACAACACCATGCCCTATTTTCGGGCGCCCCAATATTATATTGCGCCGGCGGCCCGGTTCATGGAGAAGCGGCGGGTGGTGACCGATGCCCAGGTTCAGGCGATCGGATTGCAGATGTCGCATGGATATTTTTTCGGGAATGATTGTTCGGATGGGGTTCTCCTGACGACCCGGGCTGGATCGATCCAATACGACCGGACTTTCATGGAGACCTTTATCCGGCCGGGCCTGGGGGCCTCGAACTGGGTGTCGCGCACCAATTATCCCCTGACCGGGCTCCTGCCGGATGGGCCGGAACGCCTGATGTTGTTTGTCAGCCGTCATTACATGCAGGACTCCTGGCACATCGAACGCTTGTTGTTGCGGACGGATGGGTTTGTGTCGGTCTCCGCGCCCTGGGCCGGGGGCGAACTGTTGACCCGGCCTTTCCGTTTTGCGGGGAACCGATTGGAGATCAACTACCGCACGGGTGCGGCGGGGAGCGTGCGAGTTGAACTTCAGGACGAAACCGGATGCCCCATTCCCGATTATGGGGCGAAGGAATGTCCGGAGATTATCGGCGATGAGATCAGCCGGATTGTGACGTGGAAGCAAGGTCCCGATGTCGGGCGGTTGGCTGGCCAACCCCTTCGCCTCCGCTTTGTTTTGCGGGATGCGGATCTGTTCAGTTTTTGCTTTATTGGCACGGGGGGAAACCCATGAAGCCGCTGATGTTCGATTCGCATTGTTATCGCATCGGGGGTAAACCGGTCTATCTGTGTTCGGGCGAATTCCATTATTTCCGGGTTCCCCGCAAGGATTGGCGACGGAGGATGCGCCGGTTCCGGGAAGTGGGCGGCAATTGTCTGGCCACCTATGTGCCCTGGCTCCTGCATGAACCCCGCGAAGGACGGTTTGTTTTCGGGGGCGCGGCGGGCACCCATGACCTGGAGGGATTCCTGGAGACCGCCGCCGAAGAAGGACTGTACGTTATCGCCCGGCCCGGCCCCTACCAGTATTCCGAACTGCTCTACGACGGGTTGCCCGGCTGGTTGTGCGAAGGATACCCCGAGTTGCACGCGCGCGACATCGACAACCGCATCTTCCGCACGTCCTCCATCTCCTACCTGCATCCGCGCTTTCTCGCCAAGGTCGAGCGCTGGTTCGCAGCCGTATGCCCGCGCATCGCGCGCCATACCGTTTCCCGCGGCGGGCCGGTGGTGTTCACCCAGTTCGATAACGAGTTGGGGGGCATCCATACCTGGTTCGGCGGACTGGATTACAACCGACAAGCCATGGGTATCGGCAAGCCCCGTGGGCGATATCCGCAATTCCTGATGCGCCGCTACGGATCCCTGTCACGGCTCAATGCGGCCTATGGACTGCGGGCCGCATCCTTCGCCGACGTCACTCCGGTTCGTCCCGGCGGCGCCCCGGCGACGGAACTCCGTCGAGCCCGCGATTATTTCGATTTCTACCTGGAAACGATCGCCGAATATGCGGCGCACCTGGCGGATCTGATGCGATCCCACGGCATCGACACGCCGCTGGTCCATAACTCCGCCAATCCGGGCATGAATGCCTGGTTCACGCCGACCCGGCAAAAACTGGGAGCCTCCTTCCTCCTGGGGAGCGACCATTATTACAATCTCAACCAGGATTGGGGGCAGAACAATCCCACGCCGCAGTACGCGGTCTCCGTCTTCTCCTCGCTCGAACAGTTGCGGCTCATGGGGTACCCGCCGACCGTGTTCGAATTGCCGGGCGGGAGTCCGTCCGATTTCCCGCCCTTCGCCCCGGCTGACGCGCGGACCTGTTACTGGATCAACCTGGCGATGGGGATGAAGGGGAGCAATTATTACATTTTCACCGGGGGACCCAATGTTCCGGGCACCGGCGTGACCTCCGATATCTACGACTTCAACGCCGCCATCGGTCCGCGGAACGAAATCCGGCCGTTGTATGCGGTGCAGAAGGAATTCGGCTTGTTCCTGCGCCGTCAGTCCTGGTTGATGGAGGCCGATGCCGAATATGTCTGGCGGGTTTCGATGGATTCGGACATGGCCCGGGCGGGCGACTACGGGGCCCAGGTTGCGGGGGCCGCCGTGTCGCCCAAAGATTCATGGCGCTTTTTCCAGCGCGGTTTCCTGACGACCGCGTTCAGCGCGGGATTGTTGCCGCGCTGCGTCGATCTCGACGACCGGGAGTGGCTGGAAGGGGATGCGACACCGGTGGTGGTTCTGACCTCCAGCGTGATGGGCCGCGCCCGGCAGGAGCGCGTGGTGGAATTCCTGCGCCGGGGCGGCACGGCACTCGTGATGCCGGTCATCCCTTCCCTGGACGAGAACCTGGCGCCCTGCACCGTGCTCGCCCGGTATCTCGGGGGCGTGCGCTCCGTGAAACACACCGCGATGCGCAGTCGTGTTTCGATCGCCGGCGTGTCGAACATCCACAACAACGGCGCCATCTATGGCCTGGAACGTCTGCCTGCCTCCGCCCGGCGGATCGGGATTGACGAGATCAGCTGCAAACCGCTGGCCGCCGCCTGGACAATCCCGTCCGGCGGTCGCGTGCTGGCGGTTGGCTTCCGCTGGAGTCATGCCAACCACGAGCACACGCGCATGCTCGCGCAACTGGCCGGGGATATCGGTGTGCGCCCTTGCGTTTCCTCATCCGATCCCAATGTGTGGGCGACGATGCGCAGCGCGGGCGCGCGGACCCTGGTGTTCGTGATGAACCTCTGGTCCGCTCCGATGTCGGCGCACATCACGTGCCGCCCCGCGGGGCGGCGGGATTCTGTCGACCTGGGATGGGTCAAACTCCCCCCGATGCACGTCCGGGCCATCGAGGTGAATCAGGGGAGGCGTTCACAGAACGCGGCTACAACGAGCAGGTGTAGCCCCGCTCTGCGAGCGGAACAGGGAAGATAATTATTTCTATTGAGGAGATCATGATGAAGCAAATCACTTGGGATCGAAAATCTTTTTTGATCGATGGGCAAAGAATCTGGCTGCATTCGGCGGCCATTCATTATTTTCGACATCCGTGCGAACTGTGGGAAGAGACGCTGTTGCGGGCCCGCCGGGCCGGTTACAACACAGTTGAGACCTACGTGGCCTGGAATTTCCATGAACCGATTGAGGGGCAGTTCGATTTTGTCGGGGACCGCGATCTCGGTCGGTTTTTGGACCTCGCGCATAAGCTCGGGATGTATGCGGTGGTGCGGCCGGGGCCGTTCATCTGCTCGGAGTGGGATGCGGGCGCCTTCCCGGCCTGGTTGCAGGGCAAGCCGGGCATTGATGACGGGCCTTACCGGTGGATGCGGGATGCCCATCCCGTGATCCTGGAGTGTCTCGACCGCTGGTTCGACCGCCTCCTGCCGGTCATCGCGGCGCGTCAGGTCACCGCGGGCGGGCCGGTCATCCTGGTTCAGAACGAGAATGAGTTCCGTGAAGTGTGGGATGATTCATCCCGTCGATATCTGGATCACATCAGCACCTCCTTCCGACGTCATGGCATCGATGTGCCCATCATCGCCTGCAATGCGCACCAGCACTCCGAGACGGAGGTCAAGATCAATGGGACGCGGAATCGGGCGGATATGCTGATCGAGCCGGATTTGATTGTCACATACAACTGCGGCGGTGCCGCCGACCCCGTGCGCGATCTCCGCCGATTTCAACCCGATGCGCCCGTGTTTGTAACCGAGTTCTGGCACGGCCCCGTCGTCGTCTGGGGCGCCATCAACACCGATCGATGGCCCTCCGTCGAAGATCAGTCGAGAGGCCAGTACGAACTGGCTTCCGTGGCGGCCATGACGAACGCCTACATGTTTGACGGCGGAACCAACTTCGGCTTTTGGGGCGGTGCCAACATGGCGACCAGTTATGAAGCCGCGGATCCGGTCCGTGAGGGCGGGATCCTGCACGAAAAATACTACCGGTT
>CAZCDO010000230.1:0-5461 GCA_964497135.1 uncultured Verrucomicrobiota bacterium | reverse complement strand
GGGGGGTGGCAGGGCGGCGCGGGGTCGTTTTTTTAGGGCTCATTGGATCTCTCCTTGGACGGCGGACATTGATCCGACGGGACAGCCCGCCGGTTCCTTCCACTATTTCACATAAAGACCGTGTTCCGCAATATACATTTCAACGGCGGGATGGACCAGATACCGGATACTCCATCCTTCGGCACACCGGCGGCGGATATCGCCGGACGAAATTTCGACCTGGTGTCCAACGCGAACATCCCCCAATAAGCGGTCCGGCCACGGGGCCGGCAGCTGCAAGGCTTCGGGAGTCGGAAGCGGTGTTCCCGGCCGGATCAGGGTGACAATTCGGATTTCATCCAAAAGCGCGTTCACCAGCCGCCAGGAATGGAGATCCAGGAGGGAATCCGATCCGAGAATAAGAAACCATTCCGCCGCAGGCTCCTGCCGCCGTAAGGCGCGGACCGTGTCGATGGTATAGGAGAGGCCGCCCCGTTCGATTTCAATATCGGAAAATTCGAAATGCGGATCGCCTTCGAGGCAGGCTTCCAGCATCCGCAACCGGTGGGCGTTGTCCGCCAGGTTCCCGGTGGCCTTGTGGGGAGGAACGGCACAGGGGATGAAAAGAACCCGGTTCAGTTCGAACTGGTCACAGGCGTCCTGGGCCGCAATCAGATGCCCCAAGTGAACCGGATTAAAGGTTCCGCCGAAAATTCCGATGCGCACGCTAGGAAACTCCATAGGGCGGTAACTGATCCCGGGGCACGTCGTGGAGCCGCGGGAGCCGGCCATCCTTCCCGGAAATCAGGGGACTGGCTGCCGGCCAGGGGATTCCCAGGTCCGGATCGGACCACAGGATGCCGCGGTCGTCCGCCGGATCGTAATAGTCGGAGCATTTATACCAGACATCGGCCGTGTCGCTGATCACGCAAAAACCATGGGCAAATCCCTGGGGCACATAAATCTGGGTGTGGTTCTCCTCCGATAATTCTTCCGCCACCCACTGTCCGAAGGTTGGCGATCCCCACCGGATATCGACGGCCACATCCCAAACGGCGCCCCGGACCACCTGAAGCAGTTTGGCTTGAGGATGGCGGAGTTGGAAATGCAAGCCCCGCAGGGTGCCCCGAACCGACCGGGACAGGTTGTCCTGCACAAAGGTTTCCGTCAGCCCCAGATTCGCGTACTTATTGACGTGGTGGGTTTCCAGGAAATATCCGCGGGAATCGCCGTAACAGACCGGACGGATCAACCGGACTCCATCCAGCGCCAAATTCGTGATGCTGAGTTCCATAGTCAGAACAAGCCTTCCTTATTAGGATGCGGTCATGGGCTTGACCCTACCAAATGAGAGTGAAAATAGCCAGTGCTGTCTGGCGGGGGACGGGGAATTCCCATTATGGCGCGACCGGTCCGAGGCAATGCCCTCGCGGGCACACTACCAACGGGTTTTTACGAGAATTGCGCCGTTTGGAGTGACGCCGTCAGGTATTTTCTTCACTCCCTTTAATTTTGATGGGATGAACGGGTGGGTGCCGGTTTTTTAACGGCCGCTTTTTTTCGGAGGGGCCTTTTGGGCTTTCCTGCCTTTTGGGGTCGGGGGCTTGGGTGCCCCGGCCGTTTTGGTTCATCGGCCCTTTCAATCCCGAACAACGCTCCCACCTCGGTGGTATCGAGCACCGCGTTGGGTGGCCGCCTCCACCGGCCACACTTCGCCATCATGGGGCATCCAAATGAGAGGCCCTTGCGGATTCAGCGCCAGCGTCGGAAAACTTATGGAAATACCGGTGCCAGAACATAGTCCGAAACTCAAGGAACGTTATGCCAAATCAGATATCGGTCTTTTCTTTGGATCGTTTCTTCAAGGGAAAGGTTGACATACGCGCCATAAACGCCTATATTCAACTCCATATTTGCAAAAATTGGAGTTGATATGCTGCGGGCAATTCAAGATAAACTCAACACGGTGGGGTGCCATGGCGGTACATTTACTACGGGCGAAGCGAACCATGCCGGTATCTCATCACGAACACTCTATCGGCTGGTAAAATCCGGTAAAGTGGCGTGTGCGTCTCGGGGCGTCTTTCAAATTGTGGATGCGACCGATGTGATTTCACCCGACTATGCGGCTATTATGAAACGTGTCCCGGGCGGGGTCATCTGTCTGCTTTCGGCACTCTTCCATCATGAACTGACCACCGAGATTCCGCGAGAGATTCACCTGGCTATCAGCCGTAACGCCAGCGTTCCACGGCTGGTCTACCCTCGGGTGCGCATATTCCGAATGTCAGCGCAGCCCTTTAATGCAGGGATTGAACACAGGCTCATCGGCGGCGCCGAACTGCGGATATTCTCACCGGAGAAGACCCTTGCGGATTGTTTCAAATACCGGAATAGTTTTGGGGCTGCCGTGGCCGTCGAGGCACTCAAGAACTATATGATGCGGCCGGGGCGTAAACCCAATCTGGTTCTTGAAATGGCGCAAGTCTGTAGGGTGGCGAAAGTGGTCCGGCCTTATATCGAGGCACTCGTATGATGAACTTCGCCGCTTCCAATCGACAGAAACTCCTGAATCTTTCCCGGGAAACAGGCCAGAGTTTCCAGGAACTGGTGCAATATTTTGCCATGTCGCGCTTTCTGTATCGTCTGTCCAAGTCGGAATCATCCGATCGTTTCATTCTCAAAGGCGCACTTTTGCTTCACGCGCTGGAGATTGCACATGCCCGGTCCACCCTGGACATCGACCTGTTGGGTAGATTATCCAATGCGACAGAAGCGATACGATCGGCGGTGGTGGCAGTCATCGACCAACCGGTCGAGCCGGATGGAATTGAATTTCAGAAGGACTCCATTCAGATATCCAACATTACGCGGGAAGCCGATTACGAGGGGAGGAGGATTCGTTTCTCGGGTACGCTGGGCGTCATCAGAATCCCCATGCAGATTGATATTGGCTTTGGCGATTCATTGATTCCCCCGCCCACCTGGATCGCCACGCCAACACTGCTTGGCTACGAATCGGGGAAGATGCTCGGGTATGCCCCGGAAACGTCAATTGCCGAGAAGACGCATGCCATCGTCCAACTGGGGATGCTTAACAGCCGGATGAAAGATTTTTACGATATCCGGCTCTTGGCGCGAATGGTCACCCTTGACGAGGAAGGGCTTGTGGCAGCCCTCGCCGCGACCTTCCGTCAGCGCGGCACTCCGGTTCCGGCAGAGTCGGTTGTGTTCACAAATTTATTTTTCGATGATGAAACCAAGCAGACCCAGTGGGCGGCATTCATACGTAAGAGGCAAATCGAAGATGTGCCGCAACTTTTTTCTGAAATTTCCCGGGAGGTGATCGGGTTCCTGAAGCCCTTCCTCGCCCAAGCGGGCAAGGGACAGCACACCGGATAAGCCGTGTAGTGCTGTAACTCGTTGGTAGTCAAGTGTGCCCGTGAGGGTATTTTCCCGGACTGGTTGCGGGAATAGTTACAACCAGGCTTCGGCTGGGGTCGCCAGAAACTCCTCCTCCGGAACGCCGGTCCCGCCAACCAATAATTTATCGGCTTGTTTCGCGGGAGTGAGGGGAGTAGATTCCACCGGATGATTGATGTTATTACCAATGGGCGGGTGTTGTTGCCGGACGGGGACCTGGTTTCCGTCGATATCCGGATTCAAAACGGAATTCTCTCCGAAATCGCGCCGCGGCTCAAAGGCCAGCAGATCCTGGATGCGCAAGGGGGATATGTTGTGCCCGGATTTGTGGATCTCCATTGCCATGGCCTGGGTTTTTGTTCGCTCGAAAAAGGATCGCTGGCCGAATGGGCGGCGTTGGAGGCCCAACAGGGAGCCACCCGGTTTTTCCCGACTTTATTTGGGCCGCCCGATAGTCTGGTCGACTTAATGGTTCAACATCTCCGGGAAACCGACCAGTTCAAGGCCACGCCGCAGGTGGGCGGGTTTCGGTTGGAATCGCCCTATCTGGCGCTAACGGGTGCGGGACGCGGCGAGGATCTAACGCGGATTACACCGGACATGACCGATCGCCTGATGTCTGCCGGCGGCGGCCGCATTCGGATTTGGGATCTGTCGCCGGAATTGCCGGGGGCCGTCGAAACCATTGGCCGTTTGAGCGGGCAAGGGGTGGTGTGCAGTCTGGCGCATACCCGCGCCACGATCGAACAGGCGCGTGCGGCGGTCGATGCCGGTCTACGGCTGGTGACTCACTTGTTCGACACTTTTGCCGTGCCCGAAATGACCGATCCCGGGGTTTACCCGGCGGGCTTGGTGGACTATTTGCTGGTGGAAGACCGGGTGACCTGTGAAATCATCGCCGATGGCACGCATGTGTATCCGTTGCTGGTGGAAAAAGCCCTGCGGTGTAAGGGGCCGGATGGAGTGGCGTTTGTGACCGACAGCAACTATGGCGCGGGTTTGCCGCCTGGGGATTACCGGTTGCCGGGGGGCTGGGGTGAGGCCCGGATCCGGGATCGAAATAATGGGGTCCGCCTGATCGCCCGTGGACTGGTTTTGGCGGGAAGCGCGTTGACGCCGTTGAATTGTTTCCAAAACGCCGTGCACTTGTTCGGAAAAAGCCTGGCGGTTGCCAGTCGGCTGTGTTCGGCGAATCCGGCCCGGCTCATGGGGTTGAATGCTGGGACGATCGAAGTTGGCCGGGATGCCGACCTGGTGATTCTGGATGCCGATTTAAATTTGAAAGCAACCGTCAGGGCGGGGCGATGCATGGTCGGAGCGCCCGAATGACCTTGCGCGAGCGGATTCTGGCGGTTTATCAGGGGCGTCGACCGGACGGGGTGCCGTTCATGCTCGATTTATCCCACTGGTTTTATCACAAGAACCGGCTTCCCTGGGATTTGAGCCAGAGCTATGACCAGCCCGAATATGAGCTGATCGATTATCATCGCCGGAATGGCGTTGGGTTTTATCTGCCGAATCTCGGTTCTTTTTATGGAGCCCAGTATGCCGAGGGTTATTCCGCGTCGCTGAAGAAGCATGACCTCCATGGCGAGACGGCGATTACCTGGAGTCTGCACACTCCCCGCGGATCGATTTCGCGGACGCGCATCTGGCATGAAATCTCCTATTCCTGGGCCATCGCCGAATGGTCGATTCACAACGAACACGATCTGCGAATCCTCGGCGAGGTCATGAGTCGGCGATCGTTCCAGCCGCTCTGGGAGCGCTATGAAAACTGGCGGACGGCGGTTGGCGACTTGGGCGTGGTCTATGTTTCGCCCGGGTATAGCGCCATGGGCCAGTTGCTGAATTATTGGATGGGCGTGGAAGGCGTGATTTATGCCGCCGCCGATTGGCCCGATACGCTGCGGAGGGTGGTTGACCAGATTAATGAGAATCAACTCAAGCTGATTGATCTGCTGGCCACCTCGCCCGCCGAAATCATTCTCATGGGCGATAATTTTTCGAGTGATATCCAGCCGCCGCACTTCTTCGCCCAATGGTCGGCGGACTATTA
>CAZCDO010000229.1:0-5475 GCA_964497135.1 uncultured Verrucomicrobiota bacterium | reverse complement strand
CTACTCTGCCGTCTCCCGTAGCGCAAGCATCCCTGCTTGCTCCCCCGACACACCCCTCAAGCTGGAAGCTTGAGCTACTCTGCCGTCTCCCGTAGCGCAAGCATCCCTGCTTGCTCCCCCGACACACCCCTCAAGCTGGAAGCTTGAGCTACTCTGCCGTCTCCCGTAGCGCAAGCATCCCTGCTTGCTCCCCCGACACACCCCTCAAGCTGGAAGCTTGAGCTACTCTGCCGTCTCCCGTAGCGCAAGCATCCCTGCTTGCTCCCCCGACACACCCCTCAAGCTGGAAGCTTGAGCTACTCTGCCGTCTCCCGTAGCGCAAGCATCCCTGCTTGCTCCCCCGACACACCCCTCAAGCTGGAAGCTTGAGCTACTCTGCCGTCTCCCGTAGCGCAAGCATCCCTGCTTGCTCCCCCGACACACCCTTCAAGCTGGAAGCTTGAGCTACTGTAATTCCCGCTTTTGCCGGATTCTCCCGGATGTATCGTCGAAAATTATCCAATTGTCGTTCATCGCGCACAATATGATCATAGGTTTCATGCTGCCAGAGTTGGCCGGACTGTTTAAGTGCCCGGTTAATGGCATTTGCCGTAAATGATTTCCACGAGTGAAGAATGTCGGAAAGAGGGTTCGATGCCAATGGCGTGACCAATGCATGGACATGATTCGGCATGACAACCCACTCATCTAATCGATACCGTTCACCATCGAAATGGCGCAAAGCCCCCGCCACACAACGAGCGATGCCGATCTGCGCCAGACAACACGAACCGGACCCGGAATCCAACCATTGTTCGACCCGCGTGGAAAAAAGAAAATGGAATTCGGCCAGCGCTTTCTCCGTCAGTATTCCCCCATGTAGCCGATCCCATTCTTTGCGATCCTGTTGCAGTTGAAGAATCTTTTCGATGGGCAAAGAATCCGCCAATCGGAAGGTGACAAAATACATCGCACCCCGTTGGCTCCAGTGGGGTAGATTGCGCCGACTTATCTCAATTTCTTGATAGGGATCGAAAAACGCTTTTGCCCAAGCATCGGACGTGTTGTTCTCCGTAGCGCAAGCATCCCTGCTTGCCGGTCCGTTCTCCGTAGCGCAAGCATCTTGCTTGTGTCGATCAAGCTGGAAGCTTGAACTACTTTCCCAGACTGCGTTCAAATCGCCCCCTTTCCCTTCGATCCGATGAACCCGGCCAGCCTATGGTCCTGCCTTTTGTCTGATTGAAATCTATCAGGACATGCCCGAGAAAACAATAGGCGACATCCTTTCCCTGATCAGCGCGGGTCCGGTTCAATAAATCTACAAGCTTGCATCACCCCACACCCCTCGGACATAATATTTCCCTTCGCCGCCACCGCGGCAGAAAGGTCTCCGCATGATGCTCGCCCACCCCGATTGCCTGGTCTGCGCCTATCGCCAGGCGCTCAATACCGCCCGAATCGCCACCCGCGATCCCCAACGCCAACTCCGGGTGATCGAACAGCTCACCGAAGCCCTCGATGGCATCTCCCTCAACCAAACCCCGGCCGCCCTGTCCCAAAACGTCTATCGCATCGTTGCTAAAATCACCCGGAATCGCGACCCTTATGCCAAAATCCGGCGGGAAACCAATCGCGCCGCTCTCCGCCTCCTCCCCGAATTGGCCCGGCAAGTCCACCGCGCCCGCGATCCCCTTTATCAGGCCTGCCTCCTCGCCGTTGCCGGCAACATCATCGACCTCGGCATCGGGCACCGCTTCGATATTGAGCGCGATGTCAAAGCCATCCTGCGCCGCCGGTTCGCCATCGATACCTCCGCCGAATTCCGAACCGAACTCAAACCCGGCCGCTCTGTCCTCTATCTCGGCGACAACTCCGGCGAAATTGTCTTCGACCGCGTCCTGATCGAACTCCTGCTCGCCGCCGGACTCCGGGTAACGGTTTCCGTCAAGTCGGGTCCCATCATCAATGACGCCGTGATGGCCGACGCGCGGATGGCCGGTTTAACCCGCATCGTTCCGGTCATCACCACCGGCTCGGACGATATCGGAATCCATTGGGATCATATCTCCCCCGAATTCCGTCAGGCTTTTGACTCCGCCGATCTGATTATCAGCAAAGGTCACGCCAATTTCGAAACCTGCACCGGCCAACCCGGCAACATCTATTTCCTGCTTAAAACCAAATGCCGGATGGTCGCCGCGGAACTGGGGGTCAAACTGGGCGATCTGGTCTTCGCCCACCAACGCCGATCCAGAAAACGGTCACGGGGCGGACGTCTGCCATAAAACACCAACCCATATTTTCCCTCGCCAAACCGGCTCAAAAGGCATACAAATAATCCGTTGTGCAACCCGTCACCCAACCCAGGAAGCTTATGAAAATCAAAGCGTTCAATGTCGGCCCCGTCACTCTCCGATCCATGCCGTTCTGGTGTGTCGGGAATCCGCTCAGTGATCCTTTCGGTGAAAAAATCCTGCCGCCGATCGACTCCCTGCAGGTTGCGGAAATGCTGGCCTGGGCCGCCGGCGAAGGCCTCATCGAAGCCACCAGCTTCCATGACGACGACCTGGTCCCCTGGAATCCCGCCGTCCCCAACGACGACCTCGATCCCGCCAGCGCCACCTCCAAAAAACTCGCCCAAATCCGCAAAATCCTCCGCACCGCCGGACTCTCCATCAATACCGCCACCTGTAGTCTGCATGGAAGCAAGATCTTCCGGAACGGCGGCCTGACCAATCCCGACCCCAAGATCCGCGAATTGGCGCGGTTGAAAGTTGAACGAACCCTGCGCATCGGCCATTTTTTTGGCGCCCGCTATTTCACCTACTGGGTGGCGCGCGATGGTTTTGAAGTGCCGGTCACCGTGGATTGGAATCGGACGTTCGGGTGGCTGGCCAGCGCCTTGGACCATGCCGTCGATTACATCAAGGCCCATAAGCTGACGAATTACAAAGGCGCCACCATTGAGCCCAAACCCAACGAACCCCGGGGCCACATGTACCTGCCCACCAGCGGGCATGCGGCGGGTTTCATCTGCGGCCGCCTCAAACATCCCGATTTCTGGGGCGTCAATCCGGAACTCTTGCAACATGAGAGCATGGCCCTGTTGAACGCCGTCCATACCCTGGGCTACCTCATCAGTATCAACAAGCTCTCCTTCCTCCACTTCGGCAGTCAGATCAAGGCTCAATTCGACAATGATTTTCCGCCCCTGGTCGGCCCGGAAGGATTGAAGGAAACCGCCCAGATGTTCTGGCTGCTGCGCCAGACCGGCTGGAAAGGGGTCGTGGAATTTGACTGCCACATGTTGCGCACCGAAGGCGATCCCGCCGACGGCATCACCTGCCGCAAGGATTTCATTCGCAACTGCAGTCGCGCCGTTTCCATGACTCTGGCCCTGTCGGAACGTCTGGCGAAAGTCTCCCTCCGGGGCTTGAGCGAAACCGAGGCAGACCACCGCTCCATCCAGGCGATGTGCGGTTTGGATCCGCGAAAAATCGACGCCTTGACCTTTAAACGTTGAGTTTTTTCATCACCACACTGGAAAGCCTCGCGATTACAGCCGCCGTGGGGGGGGTCGGATACCTCGCGGCGGCACGCGGCCTGCTCAACCGGAATGCCCTGAAAGTTCTGGCCGGCATTGCCTTGGAAATTGCCCTGCCTTGCCAGATTTTTGCGGCCATCCTGCGCGGGTTTAACCCCGACACTCAGCCGCATGGGTGGCTCCTGCCGCTCTGGTGGGTCGGCCTGACCGGCCTGCAGGCCGGGGTCGCCTGGATTTCCGGCCGCTGGTTCCCGCCGGAACTCCGCCGTGAAGCCCGTTTGGGCTTCATCTACCAGAATGCCATTTTTATCCCACTGGTCATGCTCTCCGAAATGTTCGGCGCCACGTCCGGCATGGTGGTCAGTCTCTTTCTGTTTACCCTCTTTTTCCCCGTTTTCTTTTTTAACACCGCGCCGCTCTTCTTTCAGTCGGATCTGCGGAAATTTCGTTGGAACCACCTGTTGACGCCCGCCCTGATCGCCACCGGCGCGGCACTCCTCCTTCGTCTGGCGAATCTGCAGGACGGCGTGCCGGGATTCTGTCTCCGCGGCATCGAAATGGTCGGGGCCATTGCCGTGCCGGGCCTGCTGATGTATCTCGGCGGCGCCATCTATCAGGATCGAACCCCGGCCAACGTCATCCGGTTCGGCCCGGTCCTCCGTTTCGTCCTGATTCGCAACCTGTTATTACCCGGTCTGGTTTTGCTGATCGTCCTGGGATTGCGTCTCTCCCGGGATTTGGGCTTATTGCTGGTCCTGCAAGCCGCGATGCCCCCCATTACCGCCTTGACCGCCCTGGTGGAACGGGAAGGCGGAAACCGGGCCTTTACCAACCAAATCATGCTGGCCAGCTTTCTGTCCGCCTTGATCACCGTCCCCCTCTTCCTCGCCCTTCATCATTGGATTTTAAGCGGTCTCTAACGGAGAATTTTTCATGACGAGAACCATTACAAAAGCCGCACAGGTAGGGCGAGCTCTCCGAGCGGGCCGTCTTTTCCGAATTTCTCCGCTCTCCCCAATCCGGCTCGCTCGGGAATTGCGCCAAACCCGCATGAACGTCACTTCACTCTGGGCTGGTTGGCCCGGTCCGGCCACCTGGAATTTCACGGAAGGCCCCACCACACTGGGAATCGTTCCGCGGAAATACCGGACCATTCGGGTTGCCGCCCTTAAAAAAGCTGCTGACTTTGCCGCGCGCACCGGCCTTCCGGCCATCGTCACCCACTTGGGATTCATCCCGGAAAATCCGGCTGATCCCCTGTTCGCAGAGGTGGTGGACACAGTTCGGGATTTGGGCCTCTATTGCAAGCGCCGGAAGCTGGAGTTTTGGTTTGAAACCGGCCAGGAAACCCCGGTCACCTTGCTCCGCCTGATCGAAACCGCGGGCACCGGCAACTTGGGAATCAATCTGGACCCCGCCAACCTGATCCTCTACGGCAAGGGCAATCCGATTGACTCACTGGATGTTTTCGGCCGCTACGTCAAGGGGATCCATGCAAAGGATGGAATGTACCCGACCGAAGGCATGAACCTGGGCCATGAAGTCAAAGTCGGCCAGGGCCGGGTGCGTTTTCCGGAATTCGTTCGGGCTCTCTCCGCCTTGAAATACCAAGGCGCTTACATTATTGAACGCGAGATTTCCGGAGACCAGCAACGGAAAGACATCACGGCGACGCTACGCAATCTTGAAAAATGGATCGCGCGGAACTGACGGGGTCATGAACAACCTGACACTCCGTGAGTAATGGGCTTGTGCTGCGCAAATAGATCCAACTGCCTGTCCACAAACGCCCACCGAATTTCAAACGGATAAAACAAGGCGGAGTCCGGTATCGACTTCCGCCATCGTGGACGGTTCCACTTTCTTGACTTTTTCTGTCAGGCACTTTTTGTCGACCGTGATGACCTGCGAGACATTGACCACGGAGTCCTTGGCAAGTCCCGCATGCCGAG
>CAZCDO010000228.1:0-5526 GCA_964497135.1 uncultured Verrucomicrobiota bacterium | reverse complement strand
CCAGGAGGGGTCCTTGTCACGGCGTAATAAGTGCTATTTATTGGCGGGAATTGCGAGAAGAGAGAGAACCCACCCCGGCCCATGGCCACCCCTCCCGGGGAGGGGATCGAGAAGAGAGAGAACCCACCCCGGCCCATGGCCACCCCTCCGGGGGAGGGGATCGAGAAGAGAGAGAACCCACCCCGGCCCATGGCCACCCCTCCGGGGGAGGGGATCGAGATCGGCGGGAAATTCCTTGATGGCGTTGACCGTTCCTCCGCAAAGGTCCCCTCCTGCGGAGGGGTGGCCGAAGGCCGGGGTGGGTTGATTCCACAGGCGAAAGCAGACGGCTCGCCGGAGTCTCGCCCTCCAGCAGAATCGGATGCAGACGCATTTCTTTCAGTTGTGGGGGCGGACGTTGACCGCCCATCTCCTCCGTTGCTTGGATTCCGCGGCAGGTTCAGTTTCGGTCTTTCGTGATGCCGGAAAAATGCGCATCACACGGCGCTGCGACTCTGATTTCCTGCCCCGCTTGGGTCTCCACTTCCAGGATCCGGCCTGGCTTTTGCACAAAGGGAATAGATGCCCCCGCCTTTGATTGAATCCGGCCACGGCCTTCAAACGGATCCTCGACCCGGCAAAGACCTCCGCGTTCGGATTGGATGGTGATGGGTCCCACTTGACCCTGTGAGCATCGGGCGGTGACCAGGAAAGCACCTTCCGCACGGAAATCGAAAAACGCACAATCCACGGTTCTCGGCCAGGCGGGGAAAATGCGGATCACCCCCGACCACGATTGAAGCATCATTTCCTGTAAAGGCGCGATGATCCCCAGCGATTCCGTCCATCCGCCGACATGGCCGTAACGGCCGACCGACATGGCCCACATCAACCCATTCGGATGTCGCCAGCGCTGGATCATGCCAACAAAGGCTTTCCACATTTCGTCGACCGGATATTCGGAGGCGCGAACGGCCTGCATCAGCATCCACGGGTATTGTCCCATATACCAATCATGCAAATAATGCCCGCTGGTGGGCCAGGCGGTGGAGAGATCGAGTTTTTGAACGTAGTCCCGGGAAAATTCAGGGACCCCGATTTCCTCGTCCAGAGGCGGGACGGGATGGGGGGGGCCGCCGCCGTCGCCAGCCAGGTTTTCAAGGCGATCCAGCCATTCCTGGCAGAGGTCGGAATCAACTTTTAAAATCCGGGCGGCTTTGATGGCGATGCGCAGTCCATAGCGGATATGCTGATTCACTTGCGGCTTGTCGCTAAAATCGAGGGGATCGCCGGTGAATCCATCTTCGCCCTGGTTGGAGGGGAAGGAATGATAAATCCCATCGTCCTCTTTTTTCAGGAAATCCAGGTAGAATAGCGCACAGGCTTTCAACGCCGGGTAACCGGTTTTTTCGAGCCATTTTTTGTCCATCGAATAACGATACCGGGTCCAATAATAATCCGCCATCCAGCCGGTCATGTAAGCCATGCGTCCCATCGGCACGGCGCCGAGGGGATCCTCGGTGGCCACGAAGGGGTAATTGGTCAATTGGATGAAAGCCCCCCGGGCATTGTAATAGCGGCGGGCGATCAACTCGCCGGCTTGCAACATGAATTTCATTCCGTCGAAATAGGCGTCGCCTATTTCGACGTGGTTGGCGGTGTAATCGCCCCAGAAGGGGGATTGATAATTGTAATTGGTATGATAATCCCCATGCCAGTGACTGTAGTCGGCCAGCGAACTGGGCAGGAATAAGCCGGGTGGAACACAGCCCGCCCGATAGGCGCACCGGCTAGCATGAAGGGTTTCGTGCCAGATTTGTTCGATCAGGGGATGGGCCACCTGGAGGCTCGATTTTGACCAGAAAGTTTGCGCGGATTCGCGGGCGGTTTCGAACCAGCCCTCAACCGCAACTCCGCCTTTGGCTCCCGCGCGAATCAAATTTTCGAAAGTGACGGTCAGCCCGAGCGGGTCGGCGCATGTGGCCACACCCACGGCAAACCAGCCGGAGAGGGCAGGGATTCCCGCCGGGAAAAGCTGAATCCGAGCCTCTTTCAGCAGGGCGGCATCGAGCGGCTTGAATTCGAAATCGGCTGGAGCAAACGGAATCAGCCGGTATGTGAAGCCTTCGGGGAAAGTGGTTTCAGGGTAAAACCGTTGTTCGATATAGGGATGCGCGGGGATCCCTTCCACGGACGGGAGGGGGAGGGGGGGGAGGGAGGGATTGTTGCCGCCGCAGATGATTTCGCGCAAACCATCGGCATAAAATCGGGCCTGGAACTCGCTGATCGAGGGATCGGCCCAGCGGTAGAGCGAGGCCCAGATGGGGGGGATGCCCTGCGCTTGGGTGTGCTCCGGTTGCCACCCGGTCAGGGTCCAGCGAATGGCCAGCACATTGGGGGTGGGGGGCACGGCCGCTTCCACCACCCAGCGGATACCGCCATCCCAGGTGCCCTCAAACCGATAATGGCCGGACTCGATTTCCACCGCCTGGTGCATTTGGAATCCCCGTAAATCCCCCGGCCAATGCAGGCTGAATTCGCCCACAGGTTTGGGACAGGGAAAGGGGGTTTCATTATAGCTGGGCGGACAGCCCTGGCAGATTTCGCGCATGCGCTGGGGATCGGCAGTGCCTTTCGTCGCTTCAACCGCTCCTCCGTAAGGTCCGCATTTCCAGCCTTCATCGCGAATTCCATGGGCGATTTCATCGATATGCGGCGGGTGCGGATCCCGGGAGGGGTCAAAACGTCGGTCCCACACATCGCCCTTCCCGAACCGAAAAACAAGGCTATGCGCCTTTTGATATATACTGACCGACAAATCCCCATTTCCCAATAATAGGCCGTCTTCGGGCAAAAGAATCCGCTCTAAAATTTCAATGCGATGGTTCATTGATCAAATCTCCACCAAGGCGGGATTCGCCCGCAACCCAAAACCACCAGAACACGGGATGATTGTCTTCTCTGGATGGAGCCGGGGTTCGCTACTCTCCCCAGTACCTTCATCCGGTTTTGCAAGAGGTGCAGGTTTTTCCCTCCCCCCGGCGAGGGAGGAGCGAAAAGCCACCGCCAAAGAAAGAGCGGCCAACGGTTCATTATAACCTATTTCCTATCCGCGTGATCCGTATCATCCGCGGTCATCTTAAAGTGCTTAACTACCATCACCTATCACCTCCCCCTCTCAATCCCGCCAATCGATGGCGATCCCCAGATAGTCGGAGCCGCGTTGTTTCAGGAGGCGACAGGCTTTCGGGAAATCGGCGCCGGCAAAAGTGTGTGTGACCAACGGGCGAACGGCGATGGCGCCGGTTCGTATCAGGGCCAAAGTGGCGGACAGTCGGATGGGCGTCAACCCGGCCGGGAAGTGAACGGTTGCTTCCGTGTTGAATGCCGCATGCACATTGAGCGTCTGGTTGCCCGCCCACCAGCCGAGAACGATCAAGTGCCCATGGGCGGGCAGGATGGCCTGGGACAGGGCCAGCGAATCGGGACTGCCGACGCTGTCAATGACCGCATCGGGACCGGTTCCGAGGATCTGACGAGCTTGGTCGCGGAGCGCACCGGCGTCCGAATCGGTGGTCTGCACAGCGGGGAAGGCCGCTTGTGCGCAGAGCAGGCGTCGGGCGTGACGTCCGGCCAGGAGGACGTGCCAGCCGCGGGCCAAAGCGGCTTGGGCGGCGAACTGGCCGATGATGCCGTCGCCCAACACCAGCACGGCACCTTTTTGATCGGGCAGGCGCGAGGCGCCGTTATAGCCGACTTGTGCCACCACGGCGGCCGAGGCCGAAAGCGCTTCGACGCCATCGGGCACCGGCAACACGGCGCCGGCCGGTGCGACAATCCGCTCGGCATGCACGCCGCCCAAGGCATTGGTGAGGCCTTTGACCTGGTTGGACCAGGTGAAGACCCGGTCCCCGACGCGGAGTCCGGTCCCGGCCGTTCCAATCTGTTCGATGATCCCGGCCGCCTGATATCCAATAACAAAAGGAAATGGATACTGATGGGGAGGTTCAGGAAACTCCTGGCGATGAACATGCGTTTCGGTTCCATTGCTGATAAAGGAGAATTCAGTGCGGATCACCACGTCGGCCGGCCCTGGTTCCTTCACCTCCACATCCCCGACCCGGGCTACGAATGGTGCGGTAATAATGCCCGCTTTGATGTTCATCGGATCCCTCCCAAATGAATCTGCGTCCCGGTGGCATTGGAACGGACTCCGGCATCGATGATGCGCACGTAGTTCAGCCCATCGCATTCATTGGGCGACAACTCCGTCCCCGTTTCGATCGCCTGGATGAGAGCCCGGTAGTGATCCCAGCGGTTCCCCTGGGTGCCGGCCCGTTCTGAGGCGAAGGATCCTGTGATTTGGTCGCCGTGCCAGGTGCAGGAAAACCAGTTGTGAACGATCACGCCGCGATCGCAGACGATATTGAAGCGGCTGGCGGCGTATTTCCATTCCGGCTTGACGGTCCAATTGATATTCATCTGGAGAAACCGATGGCCGCGAAACCGGACGTTGACGGTAAAAATGTCGTCCTGGTTGAATTCTCGGCAATAGCGATCGGCGTGGCTCCAAACCCATTCCGGTTCATCGCCGGTAAGGGCGATGAAGGTGTCCACCACATGCGAGCCATACTCGGCGGTCAGCAGACAGCGGGTGCGGTCTTCAAACCAGGGCGCCCAGCCGAAGGGCGGACTGACGGAGTCAAACGACGCTGAGCGCACGGTCCCGAGGACTCCGTCCGGCGCGGTCAACTCGCGGAATTTATCGAACATATCCGACCCCAATGCGCGGAGGGTGGGGTGGTAGCATTTGACGCCGGCTTTTCGAATGGCATCGACGATGCGCTGGGCGTCGGCCAGACTATTGGCCATGGGTTTTTCGAGCATGAAGTGTTTACCCGCCGCGGCGCCGGTCTCGACAAAGGCCGCATGCGTTGCCGCCGGGGTAAGAACCGCTACAATATCCACGTCCGGGGCTTGAAGAACCTGTTCAGGGCTTTGTGCGACGCGCGCGCCGGTGGCGGCAGCCGCGGCTGCCGCCCGGTCCGCGACCGGATCGAAGAGGCACACACATTTCAGGTTGGCTAGATGGTCGAGCGCCAGACGATGATAGTTCCAGACGGCGCCACAGCCCAGGACACCGAGTCGATATATTTTTGGCATACATTTCTCCTGAATGGCTCCAATCATACGGCGAAACCGGAGCCGTGTCATGATGTAATAAGTGCTATTTATTGGCGGGAATTGCGCGGACCCCTCCGATGGAGGGGATCGGGAATGAGAACCCCACCCCGTCTTTCGGCCACCCCTCCGATGGAGGGGATCGGGAATGAGAACCCCCGCTCTAAATGGTCCCCTCCTGGGAGGGGTGGCCGAAGGCCGGGGTGGGTTGATTTCCAAAGGTCCATTTGGAGGGCGAACCTGTGGTGAGCCGCCAGGCATTGCGATGTGGGAAGCTTGTTCCATTTCCAGGGGAATGAGATCTGTCCCTGTGGAGGGTCGGGTTCCACCCCGATGTTGGTTTTCAATCCGGCAACGGCGGCAGGG
>CAZCDO010000227.1:1055-5606 GCA_964497135.1 uncultured Verrucomicrobiota bacterium | reverse complement strand
CGCATAGAAAATCCGACGTCCGTCGTCCGCCGAGGAGACCGGGCGCATCCCGGTCGGCGGTTTGGCCACAACGCGAGGATTTTCCGGGAAATGCGGGTGCTCGGCGGGATTGTACTCCATCAATTCGCCCCCGGTATAGGCCGCCAGGTAAATTCGTCCGCCGAGCTTCCAGACGCGCAGGATCTCCCCTCCCCCGGGTGCCACCGCGCCACAATCATACCCCGTCTGGGTCCGCAGGTTCGCTTCCCAGAAGCGCTGGGTGATGAAAGGCGTTCCCAAGACCCGGTCGCGGTCGATCCGGATAACGCAATCCACGCCCTGAATGTTATCGGTGTCGAGGCGGCGGGACATTTCGAGTTCGCCGGTTTTCGCATCGTGCCGGGTGAAGAAGCCGTCCTTTGTGACACACAGGAGTTTTCCGGAACGGGTGAGGTTGGTGTTCATGAAACCCATCCCCAGACTCGCTACGACCTCCCGCACCTGCCCCGTCTTGAAAAGCCACCGGTGAACCGAAGATCCGCCCAGCGGAACCCCGTAGGCGGATATGCGGTCACGCGCAAACCAGGTCAGGTTGTCCTTCTCGGGACGCGGGCCGGCCCCGATCCGGCCGGTCCGCGGCTCATACCAGCCATGGCCCGGCATATAGACTCGTCCGTCGTTGCCCCGGATCATCTGATAGACCAGACTCCCTTCCGTGTGCAGATCCAGGATCTTCATGAGACGGCGCGGCACGACGGTCTCGGTTCGCGGATCCCAACGCACGAACGTCAGACCGGGGCATTGGAGTTCGATCGTGTAAGTCCCGTCGCCGTTCGGGAAACTGAAACGCATGTAGTGGTCTTGAGTGCTGAGCTCATGAATCTTGGCGGTCGAGCCGTTTCGGGTGTCGAAAGAAACCCCCACGATGTTGGGTCCGGAGTGAGCGATGGCAAACACTTTGCCGGTCGACGGGTCAAAGGCCATGCCGGCAAAGGCCATGGCTGGCGGCGCGCCCGTGGGGAATGCTTTAAACTCGCCGGTGCACAAATTTAACCGGACCATATGGGATAGTTTATAGCAGAGCCACAGGGTGTCATCCTTCGTCTGCACCGCACTGTAGAATCCCGCATGGTGGAAGCTTCCGGAAGGATATACCCGGTGATCCCCCGTTTCGTTGATGCAAACGCCGAGGGAGCCGAAGGCCGAGTTGAAGGACGATATCCAGAACCGGTCCAGCCCGTTCTCATCCGGCGTGAGCCGGATCAGACGCGTATTGACGAACGGATCCCTCGCCGGCGGAATAGCGACCGAACGGGGTTTGCGACCCGGCCAACGAATGACAGGACGGGGGGGAATCACGAGCGTACTCCGGTTATTCATAGAATTCACGATAGGTCCTCAGGTTGTCTTGATTTGTCGTCTTCATATCCTCTTCTAGCAGCCTGTCGGACTTTGGCGGAGCCAAAGTCCACAGGCTGCTAGTCCAGTCATTCTCCTCCATTCCGGGGTTACCGCATTCTCCCCCTGGACAATTTTGGTTAGACCCTTTTCGATAAAGATACACGTTTTATTGTGTATCTTTGGGAGGGACGGCATGTTGCCGTCCGCGGCGCGCAACATGCGCGCCCTCCCATTTGGGTTGCGGGCGATGCCCGCCTTAGGTGGGTTCCTTCCTTCACTGGGCCACCAGCGGGTTGTCGCCGAAGAGTGAATACATCGTCGGAATGTTCAACGGCACGATCGGATTGACCCACCACCCGATCGACGGCAAAACCAACTCGCACGGGGTGGGCGCATCGCCACCCTTGACCGCGAACAGCGCTGTGGCGCCCTGGGTCGTCTTTGGAATAGCCTTTCCGTCCAGACTCCGCACCTCCAACTGTTTCAGCGCTTCGGCATCCGGATAGGTGAAGGCTGCCACCTGCAAGCGAGGCGGCGCCACAAAATAGACCCGGACGGTCGTCTCCGGCGGCGGGTTGGTCACGCCGATCTCACCGGCCCGCATCCGAGCCAGGCTGGCTTCGATCGCCACGGGCACATTGTCAGGGAAACGCAACTGCGCACCCCGCCAGTCGTTCAACAGGCGGATCCCGCACAGGCCGGACACGGCGTTGGTGACAACGTAGTCGTACCACTTCCCGGGATCGGCCTTGTCGAGGGGGACGGTTACACCGAAGGTCCGATCATGCTTCGGGTTATAGATGTTGAAGTTGTCCCAGGTCGGCGGCGGATCGTTGAACCGGACCGAAATCGTCATGTTGCTCACCCCCTCGGGCCACCAGAAAGAGACCCCGGTCTTGTGGGAACCATCGCCCACCAGCACCGGCGTTGTCCGCGTCCTGGATGAGAGGCCGATGACCGGGCGCAGGGGCACCCAGTCGGCATTGGTATAGACCTTCCGGTCATACTCCACCGGCGCATAGTTCTTCCGGCCCTCGCGCAGGATCGTCTTCAGTTCCGTTTCGCTCAAGGGAACCGATGAGCGCATGACGGGCACATCGAGCTGTTCTTCGTTAGTGGGACGATTGACCCCTTGGGTTCCCCAAAAGAGCACGCCACTGGTCCAGACAGTATGGTTGAAACAACTATGCTGGATCCGGTACAGGTGGTGGATCAGCTTGCGGCACCGCTCGATCCACAGGGGCCGCTCCTTGACGCGATCGGTATTCAGGTACTCGTAGCGGAGGCGCAGGTATTCCACGTATCCCAGATAGTCGTTGACCCGCCGCTTGACGGCCGGATCGGCGGCCAGGCTCAGGGCCTCATCGATGTCCCGGAACGAATCGGCGATTTCGGGTTGGTTCAACTTCCAACTGGAAGCCCAGCGTTCGAGCATGCGCTGCATGGGGAGGCGGGCCCGTCCGAACGCTTTGGCGTAGAAGTCCTCATAGATGGCATCGGAATCCTGTTCCGGCTCCCACCCGAGCCGCGACACCATATAGAGCGCGGGTCCTACCGCCCCGCTCGAATAGGTTGTTTCGAGGTTAAAGTTCCGGACTTTATTCTCATACCAAAATTTCACCCGCTTGGGGTATCCGTCATTGAAATTGAGATACGGCGCATCATGTCCCCATTGCGGAATGCACCAGTAATCGTAAACGCCCAGGGTATCGCATTTCTTGCCCCAGGCCTGGATCAACTGATCGGCCGGCAAGCCGGAGGTGTTGAATCCGTAGGCCGCGACCTGCACGATGACATTGGATTCGATGGCGATGGTTGGCGGGGGGCTGTGCATGTTGTAGGCATACAGGCTGACATAGGCATAGGGGCTGAGGGGACGGATGGCCCGCGCAACATGATTGGCCAGGGAGAAGACCCGATCGGTGATGGAGCCCAACTTCACGCAATTCGTGCATTCACAATGATCGTACCCGTCGGAGGGCTCGACGCTGATGGGAAAGATACCGGTGGGCGCCTGTTTGGCGATGATGTCCTTGCAGGCGGCAACGCGATCTTTGACAAATAGATCGATGACATCGGGATTGGAGTAGCACAGTTTCATGACCTCCGGTTTCGTGAACGGAACGCGTTTCCCTTTCACTTCGGGACGGTATTCGGGATGGGCCTGGAAGAGGGCTTTATTCTTGTTGATAAAATCCTGATAGTAATGCCCTCTCAGGGTGTAGGATCCGCCAAACCGATTCCGCTCAATCCATTTCTTCCATCGGCCAGTCGCTTCCGCTTTGGGATCATAGCGATGACACAATGAGTCAATCCCCCCGCTGCCAAAAAAGGATCGGGAATGGAAGGCCGGATAGCTTAAGACGCTGATCTTGACGCCGAGGCCCGCCCGCTGGGGGATGATCGTCCAGTTGTCGCCGGCAAAAAACCAGCGGCAGCCCAGCAGGTCCAGGTAGGTATAAACGGCATGCTGGATACCCAGATCGCTGTTCCCGATCAAGTAGAGCTTGTTCATCCCGTCCGACTGAATGAGAAACGCCTCGGGGCCTTTGCCTTCGAGCGCTTTGAGTCCCGCCAGCGCGAGTCCGGGTGCATCGGCCCGAGCCAGAACGATACCGACCGGAGCGTCCTCCTTGCCGACCGTGAACTGATCGCCGGTAATCTGCTCCAAGCAGTTGCTGAGCTCACCGACCGCTTCGTCGAGCCGAACCCAAGTCACCCGGGTTGTATTGGTCTCGGTTTCATGGCGGATCCGTATCTGGGTCTCCCGGGCCTCGGAAAGCACGATGATCCGCTTGCTGTAGACCGATTTTGTGACCTGCCCGGAGGCCTGTCGCAGAGCGGCGGATGACTCGGTTGTGCTCACCACAGCGCCGCGCTCATCCAGATATTCGACGGTTGCCCATAGGTTTCGGGCTAAAGCGAGGCAAATCAATAGGGCTAGGACTGTTCTCATCACTGATTCCTTTTATGTAATTTGTTCATCGTAGCACACTCAGTGCTAGCCGCAATTATTTGGTTGTGCCTTCTTTTAGCATAATTGCGCCTTGCTGGGGGTAATTCAACGGTGGGTAGCAGGCGCGTATTATGCGAAGGGGAGTCTTTGGTAGTAGGCGCGTGTGAGCGCCGTTCTTTGGGGGACTGGCAGTCCTGCGGGAAAACGCACCTCAC
>CAZCDO010000227.1:0-1045 GCA_964497135.1 uncultured Verrucomicrobiota bacterium | reverse complement strand
GAAGACATTTCTCATCGCGGATTCCTTTTGTGTAATTGCATTAATCGTAGCACACTCAGCAAGGGCCGCAATTATTTGGTTGTGCCTTCTTTTAGCATAATTGCGCCTTGCTGGGGGGTAATTCAATGCGGACGGCCCCGAGCGGTTCGGTACAAGACCTGGGAATGCGGGACTGCAGTCCCGCCTTGAATCCAAGGCGGCAGTGAACTGCCGCAGTCCAAAGGGAATGACCAATGGCCAACTACCAACTTCAAACAGCCAACAGCCAACAACCAACTTTTTCAGTCTATTCCAGGGGCCTGCGCCTCCGTCACTTCAAGCGTTTCTGAAGCAATTCCCGGCCCTTTTCGTAGCCATAGGGACCCTCCGTCCTGGCGCAGATGTCATACCAGACCGATGTCTCGGGAAGGCCCTCCGCAGGCAGGGCGCACACTCCATAGCCGCGCGGGATTTTTTCGAAGATCAGGCGAAATAGATCCCTGGCCTTCATCGTCGTTTCATACGTCAGGCCTAGCACCTGCAAGACGGTGAGGTCCTTCATCTCGTTGTATAAGCCCCCGGCACCGAAACGGCCATGGACACAGGCGTTAAACGCCGGAACCCGGGAGGGGCATGACGCGCACATGTCCCAGTCGGCGCCTCGAACCAGCGTCACCGGCAGATCCGGGGTTCGCGTCAAGATCAGTTCGAGGAACTCCGGCAGGTTGTCTTCCGGGTACGGGGGCCGTACGCCGTTGCCATACTGACACACGGCGCACATCAGGATATGCGGCCGTATTCGGATGCCCTCGCCTTTTTCCATCTGAATGAGGGAGGCGCGTTTTTCTGATTGCATCAGGTCGTCAGGGCGAGAGGGAATGAGCGCATGGATGCCCGCCTGGATTCCTTCCACGTAATGGCCGGTCGCCGCCCGTGGACATCCCCTCCAAGCCGGCGACGGTGCGCCGGGCGAGGCGCAGATTCGCTCATTCGCCGGTATCAGGTTGAAAATGAGCCCGAGAAGAATCCGGGCCGGAACCATGGCGCCCGGCATCAGGTTTAGCCG
>CAZCDO010000226.1:0-5661 GCA_964497135.1 uncultured Verrucomicrobiota bacterium | reverse complement strand
CGCATCGGCGAAAGGCGCCCGCAGGGGTCACCCCTGGGCGGAGCGGGGTTTCGCCGGACCCAACAGCAGGATCATTCGTAAATGACCGGCCGCCGCTCCCCGGCCGGGCCGACATACTCCAGGCGCCGGGAAGGGGGTTGCCGGATGAGTTCTTTCCGCCTCAGGATCCGGGCCCAAAGGTGACGCAGGTATTCGATCGCCGCCGTCACACACAATAGGCCGGCGGCGAAGGTGTCGGACCCGGAAGCCCGACCGAACACCTGTCGATACCGTTGCATCAAACTCAAACATTTTTGCCGCGCCCCGCGGTTGGGACTGAACAGCCAGGCGCTCCACAGAAGCGGACGGAATTCCCCGGCCCGTTGACGCAATAATTCAATGCGGGCCTGCATGTGGCAGTCCTCTCCCGGCCCGTTCGTCAGATCGTATTTCAGGGTGGCGGGGTTCCAACTGAGCCCCTGACCCTTTCGCGACTCAGCATCCTGCAACGCCCTTTGGTACCCGTCCAACGCGGTTCGCGCCATATTGACGACCCCTGGCCCTCCGACTTCGTATTTTCGCCGGAAAGCCCCCCGGGTCAAGTCGCGCGCTTCCTCGGAGCGGAAATGGGGATGGTAAAAGGCCAGCACATTCTGGCCGCTCAAGCGGGTGTAGGGAAATTCGGGGATGAGCTTGCCCTCGACCTGATAACGGGTGAAAAGCGGCGTTCCCGGGAGGGGCGTGAGTTGCATGAATTGATGCAGGTCGGTATCCATCCCCACCGCCCACTCGATGTCCTCCTGTAAACGCTGCCGATCATGATGTTCCATGAAAAGAATGGAGGAGGAGATGACCGAGATGCCCTTGGATTGCATCTCGCGGATCAGGCCGGACACGTCGATGTTCTTTAACTTGCCGAAAATCTCCGCCCGCGTCTCCAATCCCATCCACACCGCGCAGACCCCCAACCGCACGAGAAAATCAACGCCCACCTCCAGCAGGGCTTCCGCCGATGCGAAGATCCAGAATTGGTACGCCTTCCCGTGCCGTTCCATTTCGCCCAAAAGGTCGCGAGCCCGGTCCTGCTCCTTGAGAAAATTTTCATCGATGACCGCAAACTCCCGGACTCCCAATTCTTCTTCGGCCTTGCGGCACAACTCAAAGACACTTCTGCCCGTCGGAAGGAAAGGGATGTATTGCCCTTCAAACTTCGCCGATGTGGCACAAAAAAAACAGCCGTTCTTGCAGCCCAGCCCGGGAAAAATAACGGCGCTGTCATTGGATTCTCCGCGAAACCCATACACATGCTTGCTAATCACACCCCGCATCACCGGGTGTCGGATCGGGGCCTGCGAGTCTTCGCCCAAGTAAGCCCGGAGCCACTGAATGCCTTCCCCCGGACAAACCGCGTCATGAGGAACCAGGCTGGCCAGATCCGGCAGACTGGCCCCATACCCGCCTAACAGGATTTTCGTCGCCGGGCAATCAGCCCGGATGCACTCCGCCATCCGTTGGGCCTTGATGACATTGGTCTGAATGAAGGATATCCCCACATGTGTATAGCCCCGTTGAAGCTCCCGCTTAAATTCATCCCAGGATGGAAAATCCAGAACGGTGGCGGGCACCGAGATGTTCTCGGCCAAAAAATAAAGCGGAAAGGTCCAGAAGTTGGCGCGCGGGGAATGAACATGTTGATCCCGGGTGATCTGGTTGTTCAGCAACTCCATTTGCATGCCGAGCGCTTCGGCATCCCCGGTATCCACTCCGTAGGGCTTGCACACCGTGGTCAGCAGTAGTTTTATCCCGGCCATCGCACTCCTGGTGTTTTCGAACAACCTTTCGCCGAACAGAATCCCTGCCCGGAATTAACTCTGACATAGTTATTTGAGGTTGTCCCGAAAATTTAACACGAACGACACTCGCCATGATCCCCCCCCTTGTTGTAATGTTTTACAGGGTCAAGGAACTTCAACCCCTGATGTCGCTGTCGCAGTTTCTTAGCCTCACGGATCACTCAGGAGGAAACCATGGACAAGATTCGCATCGGAGTCAGCAAGTGCCTCTTGGGTGAACCGGTCCGTTATGACGGACAGCACAAACACGATCCCTTCATCACCGACACCCTGGGCCGTTATTTCGAATATGTCGGGGTCTGTCCCGAGGTGGAGTGTGGACTGGGCGTTCCCCGCGAGTCCATGCGGTTGGTCGGCGACCCCGACCAACCCCGGCTCATGACAACCCGCACCGGCATCGACCTTACGGACCGCCTGCAAACCTGGGCCGCCCGGCGGGTCGTGGAACTGGAGGCGGACGATTTATACGGATTCATCTTTAAGTCCCGCTCCCCCAGCAGTGGAATGGAGCGGGTCAAGGTGTATGACGGCAAGGACGGTTTTTCCGGCAAATCGCCCGGACTTTTCGCCAAGGCCTTCCTCGCTCATTTCCCCAACCTGCCCTGCGAGGACGAAGGACGGCTGAATGATCCCGACTTGCGCGAAAACTTCATCGAGCGGGTATTCACCCTCTGGCGCTTTCGCCAGGCCGTTCGGGCCCGACCGACCCTCGGCACCTTGATGACCTTTCACGCGACCAACAAACTGCTGATCCAGTCCCATCACGAGGCCTTGATGCGGGAAATGGGGCATGAACTGGCGGGATTGAATGCCCGGGAGGTGGCCGCTTTCATCCCGCAATACGAGGCCCAACTGATGCGGGCCCTGAAGACCCTGGCCACCGTCCGCAAACACACCAACGTCCTCCAGCACATGGCCGGATATCTGCGGAAAGTCGCGGATGAAGCGGATCGCAAAGAGTTGGCTGAAGTTATCGGCGCCTACCACCAGGAACTGATCCCGCTCATTGTCCCCGTGACCCTTTTGCGGCATTACGTGATGAAACATGACATCACGTATCTCAAAGACCAATATTACCTGAACCCCCATCCGATGGAACTTAAACTCCGCAACCACGCCTGATCCTATGCCCAGCCCCACCCCCTCCATCCGAACCGAGCGCCTGTATCCCTTGAATCCCCATCCAGCCCGAACCCTGGGCCCCGTTCTCTATTGGATGAGCCGGGATCAACGGGTGGCGGATAACTGGGCGCTCCTCCATGCCCAGCAGGAAGCCCTCCTCCGCGGAGCGCCTCTCCTGACCGTCTTCTGTCTGGCGCCGGAATTTCTGGGGGCTCCCCTGCGCTCCTATGCGTTTATGTTGCGCGGACTCGAGGAGACCGCACAGTCCCTGCGGAAGCTATCCATTGGCTTTGTTCTCTTGCACGGAGACCCCGGTAGCGCAGTGCCTGCACTCGCCCGACGCATTAAGGCCGGATTGGTGGTGACCGATTTCGATCCGCTCCACATTAAAACCCGCTGGCAGACCGCTGTGGCCACAGGCCTGTCCCTACCGGTCATTGAGGTGGATGCACACAACATCGTCCCCGCACGTCATGTTTCGCCCAAGCCGGAATTCGGGGCCTACACCCTCCGCCCGAAACTCCATAAATTATTGCCGGATTTTCTCGCCCCGATCCCGGCCCTCCGGCGTCATCCTCATGCCTGGACCCCCGACACCCCCGAAATGAAGGCGGATGAAATCCTGAAAAAGTTGCGGGTGGACCGGTCGGTCGGCGAAACATCCTGGCTCACACCCGGATCCTCGGCCGGGCTTCGAATCCTCCGTCAGTTTATGGCCCAGCGGTTGGCAGGTTATCCCGAAGCCAGCCGCAATCCAACCCTCGACGGGCTATCCAACCTGTCGCCCTATCTTCACTTTGGCCAAATCTCCGCCCAGCGGGTGGCCTGGGAAGTGAGTCAAGCCGAGGCCCCATCGGCCGCTCGTGACGCCTTTCTGGAGGAATTGGTGATCCGCCGTGAACTCGCGGATAACTTCTGCCTTTATAACCCCCACTATGATTCCGTCCAGGGCTTCCCGGATTGGGCCCAGCGAACCCTGTCCGCCCATGCTGCCGATGTGCGACCCATCCTCTATTCTCGCGAACAACTCGAAACCGCCGACACCCACGACGATCTCTGGAACGCGGCCCAGCAGGAGATGATGCGGCGCGGCAAGATGCACAGTTACCTGCGCATGTATTGGGCCAAAAAGATTTTGGAATGGACCCCATCCCCCGCTGTGGCGCTGAAGACGGTGATCGAGCTGAACGATCGTTACGAGCTCGATGGCCGCGATCCGAACGGGTACGCCGGGGCCGCCTGGTCGATCGGCGGAGTCCACGACCGGGCCTGGGGTGAGCGTCCCATCTTCGGCAAGATTCGTTACATGAATTATAACGGCTGCAAGTCCAAGTTCAACGTGTCAGCCTATATTCGGCAAGTACGGGAAAGATAACGGCCCGAATTTGGATTGCGGGACTTCTGTCCCGCCTTGCCCTCGCGGCGCAGTAAACGGCGCCTCAAGCAAGGCGCCAGTGCACTGCCGCGCCGAGGATTCTGCAGTGGAATAGGCTTCCAGCCTGTTGTTATTCGGGAAGCAAGCTGGAAGCTTGCGCTACTTTCGCTCCGTAGCATAGGCTTCCAGCCTGTTATGATCGAAAATCATTCCCCGGTGGCGCCGCAGGTCCCTCTGCGGCGCTGTTCCCCCACACGGGCGAGAGGGACCTCGCCCCAAAGCGGCAGTGAACTGCCGCACTCCAAAGGACCGTGGGCAATCCTGCCGGCCAATGGCGGAGGCGCGCCTCCCACCTTTTCACCAAACGGACAAGATCGTTCCCTTGGACGGCGCCGTGAACCATTTGATCGTTCCCGGCAGACTATTGGTGGCGAAACCGGTACCGTTCGTCACCGACGCGCCCCCAAAGTAATCCTCCGGATAGAGCTCAAACCCGCCCAGCTTCCCGCCGCCATAATGCACCACAATCCGTCCGCCACCGCCACCGGCATCGCCACCCCCCGAGCCTGAGTTCCCCCCCCGTGCGGACAGCACGGCGTTGGACCCGCCGGAAAAGGCGCCGCAGGTAATATATATCGACCCGCCGGAGCCAGCCCCACCCCCGGCGTCCTGTCCGTTCGCCACAATCGAACCGTTTAGGATCAGCGCGGAATGGGCGATCAACCGGATGGCGCCTCCGCCGGCGCCGCCCAAGGTGGCCCAATCCGTACCACCGCCACTTCCGGGCGCGAGGGGCGCGTTCGTGTCACCATAGATACCACCCCCAGCGGTAATAATCGCGGAGTTGTAGCCGCCCTGCCCGCCATGCGACCCCCCACCCCCCGTGCCCCCCGTATAAGAATCGCCCCAGCCAGGACCTGAACCCCTTATACCCCGGCCGGGGCTACCCGCATAGCCCTTGGCCGTCGCATTGAGCTGGCCATTGGTCTCGATGGTCATCGTCTGGCAGACCACATAAATCCGATTCGACATCCCGGCGTTGCCAAAAGCCGCCGGCAAATTAATCCGTCCCCCGCTTCTGACTGTGACCGTATTCGCCGTCAGAACCGTGGTCCAATTGGTGAACAACAGCGAAGCCGAGTTGCTGATAATCAAGGCGTCAACCGTGCGCGCGCGGCTCATCAGGGCTGTGCCCGAGCGAAGAATCGCCGTATCCAACGGCCCGGCCATGCCGGAAGGACTCCAGTTCTGGCTGTTTTCCCAGAGCCCCAAACCGGACCAAACGCGGGTCTCGCCCGTCTCGGAGGAGAAACTCGCCGTGGCCGTGCGCGG
>CAZCDO010000225.1:0-5703 GCA_964497135.1 uncultured Verrucomicrobiota bacterium | reverse complement strand
CATCGTTGTCACCCGGGTAAATCCTCCCCCCGTTGCCCCCCGTTCCCCCCCCCCCCTCGCCCCCCCCCCCCCCCCCGCGCCCGAAGCGCCCCCCCACCCCACTTTGCGACTGAACTCCGATTGGCCGGCCGTCCAGGTCATCTTCCAGGACGAGGTCCTCTTCGCCGTCAACAAACCCGCCGGATTGTCCATCTCGCCGGATCGCTGGGACAAGGAAAAAGATTTTTTGATGGGCCTCCTGTTCGACGGAATCAGTCAAAAACGACCCTGGGCCTTGGAATTGGGCCTGAGTTATGTCGCCAACGCCCATCGGCTGGACAAGGGCACCAGCGGGGTCCTGTTGATGGCCCGGACCAAGCCAACCCTGGTAACCCTGGCCCGCGCTTTCCAGGATCGTACCGTACACAAGATTTACTTCGTTCTCGTTGAAGGCCGCCCGCCTGCGGACGAGATGGAAATCGATTTTCCCATCGCCCCCCATCCCGTCCGCCCAGGCTTGAGTGTGACCGGCGGAGCGCACGCAAAATCGGCGCTGACCCGCATTCGGATGGTCGAAAAATGGCGGCGCTTCAGCCTGCTCGAGGCTGAACCGTTCACGGGACGCCAGCACCAGATCCGGGTCCATCTTCAGGCCGTCGGATCCCCCGTGGTCGCCGATCGCCAATATGGGTCGGGCCAACCGCTCCTGCTGTCCCAGCTTAAAAAAAATTATCGGTTCAAGGAAAACGAGCCGGAACGCCCGCTCATCGGCCGCCCTGCCCTGCATGCCGCCCGCGTGACGTTCCCCCACCCGGCGACGGGCCAGACCCTGACGGTGGAAGCGCCCCTGCCCAAGGATTTCACCATCGCCCTCAAATATCTGCGTCGATTCGGTTAATCGCCGGTCGGACTTTGGCTCCGCAGGGCGGATATCAGGGCATTTTTGAGCCCGGCCAAACCGCCTGGATGAATTGAACGGCAAATTGACGGATGGACATTTCACCGGATGTCTTCAGGCGCCGAAACAACATCCAGCCGATCCCCAGTAAGCCCAGGAACCCGCCGAACAACAGCCCAAAAGCATCGACGGTTACGGCTCCATAAGTCCAGAAAAATCCTTTCAAACGAACCAACAGCCACCCCCCCGCCAACGGGCCCAAGCCGCCCGCCAATCCGATGACCGCGTAATAGACGGCCATATACGGGGTGCGCTTCTCGAGCGGGACCAGGTTGACATTCAACAGGCGACTCGCACCGACATTCATCCCCGCCACCCCGATTCCCCAGAAAAACATGAGGCCTAAAAGGCTCACAAACGCCGTGGCCATTCCGCGCGGAACGCAGAGCAAACCCACCGGCAGCACCAGCATCAAGGTTAAGGCCGTCACCGTCACCGGTTTACTGCCGTACCGGTCCGCCGCACAACCCCAGAGGTAAAAGCTGATCAATCCCCCCAGCATCGAACTGATGTCCAGGCGGATCACCCAGCCCGGATCGATCCCCAACGCCTGCCGGGCATACAAGGGAAGAAATGTGACCACCCCACTGAACGCCAGGGTAACCGCCGCCAGACCGGCCAGGTAGCGCGCATAATTCGGATCGCGCAAGGCTTCCCAGATCCCCGTGAAATGGGGAGACTCACCCGCCAGGGCGGCTACCGGACGCCCCCCGGGAATCCGGTACGCACACCCCACCGAGATTAATCCGATGCCCACCGCCACCCCGATCAGGATCATGTAACGCGACAACCCCGTGCCGCTCCCTCCGCTCAGGACTTTTCCCGCCACCAACAGAGCCCCCATCAGGGCGACCGTCGTAACGAGGCTCATGATCGCATCGAATTTTCCGCGCATATAAGCCGGAACGATTTCCTGGGACCAGGGAAAATAGGCGGTTTCGGCGACGGCCCGACACACGGCAAAAAGGGTCATCAACCCGGCCACATAATAAAAGGCCCAATCCGCGCCACCCCGGGCAAGAACCCAGGGGGTCAAGAGTACGGCCAGCATGATGACCTTGCGCAAACCGAAAAATGTCAGAAAGGTCCGCTTGACACCGAACCGCGCCACCCCGGAAGCGATAAAAAGGGCCAGAATCCCACAAAAGGGAAACACCGACATGATGCCGCCAATTTGTCCCTTGTCCAAACCCAACTCATCCAGAAAGAGAATGAAAACCGAGGACCCGAAAGTCAATACCGCGAACACCCCGTTCAGGGCGCTGGACGCGACCATCCACGGCAAAAAAGTTTTCGACGCGGAGGTCTTCATTTACAAACCGTCCACCGTAATCGATTCCAATCGTCCGGGATTTGTCGCCCCAAAGGCCTCCAACCGGCGCACGGCCTCCCTCCAATCCGGGGCGCCTTGAATCGCCGCAAAAAGCGTATGGCCAAACGCATAGTTACGGGCGAAATAGGGGATCCAGACTTTCAACCGGCGCAGGGCCTTGTCCCTCTCGAAATCCTCGGCCAGATAGGCGCAAAACCGGCGAGCCACTTCGGCCCCATCGCCGGCCATTCCGGGATTCTCCCAATGGGCAAAAAGCCAGGGCCGGGCCGCCGCATGCCGACCGATCATCCACCCCGAGACCCCGTCCCTTAAGGCCGGGGTATTTCGGAGGGTATCGGCCCCGGAAATATCACCGTTGGCGATCAGCGGCACCCGCATCCGGGCCGCCAGTTCCCCCATCACCGTATGCCGCGCCACCCGCTTAAACTTATCCTCCACAAAGCGCGGATGCAGAATGATGGCATCCACCCCCTCCCCCTCCAAAACCCGGATGCGCTCCATCAACCGGGTCCACCAATCGTCCACCCGCCGGCCCAATCGGATTTTAACCGTCAAAGGCCCCTCAAAAGCACGACGCAAAACCGAGACCACCCGTTGCATCCGGGGCACATCCTCGAACAGGGCCGCTCCACCCCCTTGGCGCCGGATCGTGGCGGCGCCACAGGCGCAATTCAAATCCAATCCATCGGGTTTCAAGCTCGACAAGCGCTCGACAATTTCAGGCAGTCGTCCGACCTCGTCGGTCATCAATTGATAAAAAACACGGCCTTCCTGCGGCCGCCGCTTCAACCAGGGCGACTGCTCGAAATTTTCGTTGAGAATCATTTTGGCCGACAGCATTTCGGTAAACAGGGCGCCATATCCGCCGAAATCCGCCAGCAGACGCCGAAAGGCGCTATGGGTCAGATTCGCCATCGGCGCAACGAAAAAGGGCGGATCGATCCGCACATTCCGTAAAATCAAGGGAACGGGTTTAATTACAGGGGGCATGATTTGGAAACAAAAACCCCCCGCTTCCGGAAACCCGGGGCGGGGGGCGCAGAATCTGTCAGTGACACTTAGACGCCGGGAACCGGAGCTGGCACAGCCGCCGGCGCAGGAACCGGAACGGCCTCGGGCGCGGGGACCGGTTCCGCCACGGGAACCGGCGCAGTGGGAACGGCCCCTTCCGGAGCGGATTCCGGAGCCGTTTCCTGAACGGGTTCAGCCTGAGCCTGAGGCGGCATCATCATCCCCCCCAGGGGCATCCCCTCCTCTTCGGGCAGGGTGATTTTGGCCTTCGCTTTCAATTCCTCGATGTACTTCCAGAATCCCTCCTGATCCTTCTGGCGTTTCAAGAACGTGACGATTTTCTCCCGAACCTGATCCAACCCCTGGCTTGAAGGCGAGGTCCGATCGAGAACCTGGATGATATGGCAACCAAAAACGGTCTCGACAACCGGACCGATCGCATTAGTCGTCTGGGAGAAGGCGGCCTCTTCAAAGGCAGGAACCATCTGGCCCCGCGGGAAAGTTCCCAAATCGCCACCCCGCTCGGAACTGGGGCATTCGGATTCCGTCCGAGCCAATTCGGCAAAATCAGATCCTTTCACCAGTTTTTCACGAATGCCTTCGGCTTTCGCCTTATTGGCCGCGCGGGCGGCTTCATCGTCATTCAACTCGTTTTTGATCAGGATATGCCGCGCATGGACGGATTCCGGCTGCTGAAAAGACTCCTTTTTCGATTCATAAAAGGCTTTGATCTCTTCTTCGGTCGGCTCAACCTGTTTTCCCGTCCGGCTCTCCACCAATTTTTTGATCCGGATCTCCGCCACCAGGTTGGATCGCAGGTCGACCAGGCTGATATTTTCCCGTTTCAGGATCTCCTCAAATGTCAGACCTTCGGGCAACCGGCCTTTGATTTCGGTCAAGGCCTCATCGATATCCTTCTCGTCGACGGTGATCGAGGCCTTATTTGCCGCCTGGGTCAGCAGGGTTTTGACGACAAATTGCTCCATAATCTGCCGGCGGGCCTGCTCGATCACCTGGGGCAGTTGCTCCGGGGGGATCCGGCTCCCCATGGACGCCTTCCAGCGCTCAATTTGCAGGGCGATCTCGCCTTCGGTCAGCTTCACCCCATCGACCTCCGCGACGACCTGCGCGGGGTCGCGTTGAGCCGGGACGGGCTGGGCGACCACCGGCATATCGCGCCCCACATCCGCCGGATTGACTCCGCCAACCGGAGCCGGGGCCGCTGTCTGCGACTCCTTTTTTCCGCATCCCATCACCACCGCCATCATCATCACACCCGTCAGCCCATATCCCAATAATCGCGTCTTCATTGTTCCACTCCTGTAAGATTCAACCGGCCGCCAATATCGCCACATCTCCGAAAACGGGGATCCGGCAATCCGAGTCGTTATTTATATCTGAAATCCGTCCCGGAAGCCAGTCTTTTATGACAGACTTTATGACCGGGAGAATATCCGCCCCGAATATTTCGCCAAAATATTAACAATACAGATTGACACCTTTGCGGGGTATGGTAAATTTGACAGGTTTTTTGAATGGACACCGGCGCCGGATGTGGCTTGACCCCATTTCCCGCCATCAACCGTACAATGCAAGGAGTCAGTCATGGCCAAAAAGTTCGTTTATTCCTTCGACGCCGGCAAGGCGGAAGGCAAAGCAGACATGAAGAATCTGTTGGGGGGCAAGGGCGCTAATCTGGCGGAAATGTGCCTGATCGGCCTACCCGTCCCCGCCGGGTTCACGATTACCACCGAATGTTGCGTCGAATATTTCAACAACAAGATGAAGTTCCCCACCGCCCTCAAGGCTGAGGTGGATGCCGCCCTGGCCCGGGTTGAACAAGAGATGAAGATGGGCTTCGGGGATCCGATCAATCCCCTGCTGGTCTCCTGCCGCTCCGGCGCCCGCCAGTCGATGCCCGGCATGATGGAAACCGTCCTGAACATCGGGCTCTGCTCAAAAACCATTCCCGGCCTGATCGCCAAAACCCGTAACGAACGATTCGTTTACGACGCCTATCGCCGCCTGATCATGATGTATTCCGACGTGGTCATGGAAAAGGCCGAAGGCCTCGAACCCGCCGAAGGCAAAGGCGTCCGCCTCCAATTGGAACGGCTGATGGATACCCTCAAAAAGGCCAAGGGCTATAAATTGGACACCGACATGACCGTTGACGACCTTAAACTGCTCTGCGAGCAATTTAAGGATTGTGTCAAAAAGGTCCTCGGCAAAGCCTTCCCCGACAATGCCCGCGACCAGATGTGGGGCGGGATCGGCGCGGTCTTCAAGAGTTGGAACGGCAAACGCGCCATCTCCTACCGCCGGATCGAAAACATTCCCGGCGAATGGGGCACGGCCGTCAATGTCCAGGCCATGGTGTTCGGCAACATGGGCGACACCTCGGCCACCGGCGTGGCCTTCA
>CAZCDO010000224.1:0-5725 GCA_964497135.1 uncultured Verrucomicrobiota bacterium | reverse complement strand
GGTCGGCCACCCCGATCAAATCGCCGCCGCCAAACAACTGCTCAATCCGGCGTAAGTTGGAACGATTCGGTTGGTGTCTGGGATCAGGTCAATAATCAAATCGATCAGCGCGCAAATTCACCTCTCCGCTTGTGTGGAGCAAGTGAATATGTAACACTCCGGTAATGGGTCAGTGATAGGGGAATGCCCTTATAGGCACACTCCAAACACCGCGGTTCGTTTTGAGGCTTTGTAATGGAATCTCAGGTTATCTCCAGAAAGCGGGTGGCGGATCATGGCGAGGTGTTGACCGGGAAACGCGAGGTCAACGCCATGCTCGATCTGGTGAAGCAGGAAACGGTGCGCATTGAATCCCGTTTTTTGGAACCCGCGTGCGGCAACGGAAATTTTTTGTCCGCGATTCTTGAACGCAAGCTGGCGGTGGCCGAAAAACGCTACGGCAAGTCGCGGCTGGACTTCGAACGTAACGCCATCCTCGCCGTCTCTTCGATCTACGGCATTGATATCCTGGAGGACAACGTCCGGCAATGCCGGGAGCGGCTCCAGGGTGTTTTCGATGGCGCTTATTACTCCCGGCTGTTCAAACACCATGCCCGGAATAAGTGCCGCGATGCGGTCCGGTTCATCCTGGAACGGAACATCGTCTGGGGTGACGCGCTGACGCTCAAAACGGTGGGGGATCAACCCGGCTACATCGTCTTTTCCGAATGGTCGCCGGTGAATGGGAGCATGCTCAAGCGGCGGGACTTCACGTTTCACGGATTGCTGGCCCATGAGGAGATGAAGGAACTGCCGCTCTTCTCCGATCTGGGCGAAGACGTATTCATCCCCACGCCGGTCAACGAGTATCCACCGATCCATTTTTTGGAATTGGGAGAATCCGCAGATGACGCAAATTGACGCAGATCCTCGATTATCGCGTAAGATCGGAACCCAGATAGGTCCGTTCCGGTTTCACGCCTGGGGCTGCGGCTCGCAGGGACGCTCGCCCTCCAAAAGACGACATCGAGACCGTCGAGAGGATTCCCCTGGAGGGCGAGCGTCCCTGCGAGCTGTGGGCGCAAGGGGTGACGGATGAAAAGGAGAGCCGCAGATGAAAATTCGTCCTCCCAATATCTGCGAACATCCGCGGATGGTTACAACCCCGATGTGCTTTCTTGCATCGCCAACCTCAGCAGCGACGAGGTCTTCACCCCGCCGCACCTGGCGAACCGGATTCTGGACCTGCTGCCGGCGGAACTTTGGAGCGACCGGAAAGCCACCTTCCTCGATCCCGGTTGCAAGTCCGGCGTGTTCCTGCGCGAAATCGCCAAGCGATTGGACAAGGGGCTGGAAAAGCAAATTCCAAACCGCCAGAAGCGGATCAACCACATCTTCAAGAACCAGCTTTATGGCCTCGCCATCACGGAGTTGACCGCTCTGCTGTCGCGCCGCTCCGTGTACTGCTCCAAGACCGCCAATGGGAAGTACTCGGTGTGCGAAACCTTTGACAAACCCGAAGGAAATATCCACTTCGGAAGCGTTAAACATTCATGGGAACATGGCCGTTGCCAGTATTGTGGCGCCAGCGAAGAGGACAACGAACGGGGCGGCGAACTGGAAAGCCATGCTTACGCATTCATTCACACCGACAAGCCGGAGGAAATCTTCAACATGAAATTCGATGTCATCATTGGCAATCCGCCCTACCAGTTGAGCGACGGAGGGTATGGCGAGAGCGCCCGACCCATCTACCACTTGTTCGTTGAACAGGCAAAGAAACTCAATCCCCGCTATCTGACGATGATCATTCCCTCCCGATGGTTCGCAGGCGGAAAGGGGTTGGACGGTTTTCGTGATGCCATGCTCCATGACGCGCGGATATCGCACCTTGTTGACTACCCGAAACTCTACGACGGCTTTCCCGGAGTGAAGATCCGAGGAGGTGTCTCATACTTCCTCTGGGACCGCGACCACAACGGTCCTTGTTCTGTGCAAACGATGTGGGACGGGGAACCGCTCGGCCCTCCTATGAAGCGCCGCTTGGATGCCTACGACGTTCTCGTCCGCCGGAATGAGGCCGTCTCGATTCTCGACAAGGTTCGCGCTTACCGCGTCAGCGGAAAACCTGAATCGACACTCAATGAACGGGTGTCTGCCGGCAAGCCGTTTGGGATGAGGACTTTCTTCCATGGCGCTGATTCACCCAAAGGAGTGACGCATCCGATCAAACTCCATGGATCGCAGAAGATCTCTTGGGTCAGTCGCTCCGATATCAAGGAGAATGCAGAGTGGATTGACGAATGGAAAGTCCTGATGACAGCAGTTCAAGGGACGAGCGCCGCGGTTGAGACCAAATTCCTGAGCAACCCGATCATAGCCGGACCCGGTGAGGCTTGCACAGAGACTTACCTCGTCGCTGGGCGCTTTGGTAGCGAAAAGCAGGCGCAGCGCTACGCGGCATTCCTGCGAACAATGTTCGTAAGGTTTCTTGTCTCGCTCCGCAAATCTACTCAACACGCGAATAGGGGGGTGTACGCATTCGTCCCTGACATCCCCCTGAACAAGGAATGGACTGACGAGAAGCTCTATGAACGGTATGGGCTGACAAAAAGCGAGATCGCCTTCATCGAGTCCATGGTCCGCCCGATGCCTGCCTCCGTGGATGAGGCGGACGGGGAGACGAAGGATGAGTAACCGAAATCATCCGCAGATGGCGCGGATGGGCGCAGATGGCTTTGAACTGTCGACAATTTGTCGTCAGTTGAAAATGGTTGCAGAAGACGGGGTAAAAGGGGAGATGATCTATGGACAAGGAACAAGCACTGGTGGCTTTTGAAAAACATTCGATTCGGCGTTTCTTCGATGAAAATGAAGAGACCTGGTATTTTTCTGTCATTGACGTGGTGGCGGCGCTGACCGACAGCGTCAACCCACGGGATTACTGGTTCAAGATGAAAAACCGGGTCAAATCCGAGGATGGCTTTGAGTTGTCGACAATTTGTCGACAACTGAAGTTGGCCTCTGCAGACGGCAAGAAATATGCGACATCTACGGATAAAACAGGAGTTTATCCATGAGCAACGACAACACCCTGGCAGTCTTCGAGCATTTCAAAATCCGCCGGGTTTACGACGAGAAGGCGGAGACCTGGTATTTCTCGGTGGTGGACATCATTGCCGCCCTGATCCAGCAACCGGATTACCAGACTGCCCGGAAATACTGGAATAAGCTGAAGGAACGGCTGAAAAAGGAGGGAAGTCAGTCGGTGACAAATTGTCACCAACTGAAACTGAAGGCGTCCGACGGCAAGCGCGTGGTAACCGGGGAGAATTTTTTGCCACCGGGGAAGCGTAATCCGCAGATAGGCGCAGATGGCGAGGCGAGCGATGAGTAAGAAGAATAAGCCGCGGAAATCCGCGTCATCGGCGGACACCCCATTGGCATCCGCCCCCCTTTTTGACCGGGTGGCGGCCATTCTTGAACAGGCGCGCGGCAATGTGGTCCGGGCGGTCAACTCGAACATGGTGCTGGCGTATTGGCTGATCGGCCGGGAGATCGTCCATGATCTCCAGGGTGGAGAAGAACGGGCGGAGTATGGCGAACAGATGCTATCGGAATTGTCGACGCGACTGGCACAGCGATATGGAAACGGGTTTTCTGTCCCCAATCTTCAGAACTTCAGGAAATTCTATCTCGCTTATAGCGAGCTGGTTATGCTTGATAAAAACATTCAGTACCCGGCGGGTACTAAATCTTCTAATGCACCGATTCCCCACCCAACGGGAAGAGAATTGACCCATTCCAAGAAAGGCTCCCCAGCGGGTAGCGAATTGCCGCAGGGCTTCTGCCCCCAACTTTCCTGGTCGCATTATCGTGCCCTGATGCGGGTGGAAAACCTCGAGGCCCGCGATTTCTACGAGCACGAGGCGGCGGAATGCGGTTGGTCCAAGACGCAGCTTGAGCGCCAGATCCATACCGCCTACTACGAGCGGATTCTGGCGAACCGGGAGCCGAAAGGGCTCGTTGCCGCCAATCGTGACCGACTTCCTGGCGAACCGGTGGATGCCGGACAAATGCTTAAGACGCCCTATGTTCTGGAATTTCTCGGATTACCGGATCCCAAGGAATTGCACGAATCCGCCCTGGAAGAGGCCGTCATCAACAACCTGCATGCGTTTCTGCTGGAGTTAGGCAAGGGTTTTTCATTTGTCGCCCGCCAGAAGCATATCCGTTTCGGCGATGACGATTTCTACGTGGATCTCGTGTTCTATAATTACATCCTCAAGTGCTTCCTGCTCATTGACCTCAAGATGGGCAAACTCACCCATGGGGACGTCGGCCAGATGGACGGTTACGTGCGGCTGTACGAGGACCGCTTCAAGGTATCGGGCGACAATCCCACCATCGGCCTGATCCTTTGCGCCGACAAGAGCGAGGCGGTGGCGAAGTACTCGGTTTTGAGTGAAGGTCGCCGCATATTCGCCTCGAAATACCTGCAATTCCTGCCCAGCGAGAAAGAGCTTAGCCTTGAAATCGCGAAGGAACGCCGGCTGATCGAGGCCACCATGCGGGAACGCCGGGAATTGACGGGGAGGGATCCTCATGCGTGACGTTGTCTTCCCTCCCCGCCCGGCCTCGCGGCCCACGATCTACGCCTATGAGGATACGAACCCGGAATATGCGGGCCTACTCAAGGTGGGCTACACGACCGTGGACGCGCAGAGCCGCGTCGCCCGGCAGTATCCCACCGTGCGCCCCGGCAAGTCCCCCTATAGGATCGTCTTGGAAGAATCCGCCATGCGTAACGATGGGACGGTGTTCACCGACCATGACGTCCACCGGATGCTCAGGGTCAACGGGATCCGGAATCCCAAAGGCGAATGGTTTCGCTGCACGGTGGATCAAGTCAAGGTGGCCATCATCGCCGTGCGGACCGGCCAACTGAACGAGGAAAACCGGTCGCTGGATTTCCGAATGCGACCGGAACAGGAAGCGGCGGTCGCGAAGACGGCCGCGTACTTTGCCAGTTGGCGACAGGAAAGGGGCAACCGGAATAAGCCGCCGCACTTCCTCTGGAATGCCAAGATGCGATTCGGAAAAACCTTCGCCGCCTACCAGTTGGCGAGAAAGATGGGCTGGCGGAAGATGCTCGTCCTGACCTTCAAGCCGGCGGTGCAAAGCGCCTGGGAAGAGGACTTGAAGTGTCACGTGGATTTCCAGGGCTGGCAATTCATTTCTCCCGGAGGCTTGTCCTATGAGGGCATTAACAAAAAGAAGCCATTCGTCTGTTTTGGGTCATTTCAAGATTACCTGGGCCGTAACCCCAGCACCGGCGGCATCAAGACGAAAAACGAATGGGTTCACTCGACGCACTGGGATTGCGTGATTCTGGACGAATACCACTACGGCGCCTGGCGGGAAAACGCGAAGGAACTGTTTGAAGCGGAGGACGAGAAGGAGGTCGAATTCGGCAAGGGCGAGGGCATTGAGGACTTTGAAGAAGATATCCTGCCGATCACCACGGATGGCTATCTCTACCTGTCCGGCACACCGTTTCGGGCCATCGCCTCCGGCGAGTTCATCGAGGAGCAAATCTTCAACTGGACCTATTCGGACGAGCAGCGGGCGAAACGGGATTGGACAGGCATCCGCAATCCCTACGCCGCCTTGCCCCGGATGGTGCTCCTCACCTACCAACTCCCGGACGCGATCCGGGAAATCGCCATGCAGGGCGAGTTCAACG
>CAZCDO010000223.1:0-5726 GCA_964497135.1 uncultured Verrucomicrobiota bacterium | reverse complement strand
CGAAACACGCCACCGATAAGGGATCCATCGAGGAATCCGTTCCTCCCGCAAAAGCCATCTCGGCTTTTCCGGCCCGCAGGTCGGCGGTTGCCCGCGCAATGGCATCCAAGCCCGCTGCGCAGGCTGTAGACAGGGTCAAGGCGCGGCCATTAACCCCCAGCATTTGCACCAGGGCGCTGGAAACCGCATGGGGTTGCACCGCACTAATTCCAGTCGGGGGCATTCGCTGCGGCCCGAAAAGCATCAATCGTTCTTTCCCTTTTTCAATAATATCGACGGCGCTGGTATTCACACCCATCATGACCGCAACCGGCCCGCTCTGCCGGAGAATTTCCGGAGTCAGACCGGAATCTTCCAGGGCCAGTTTGGCCGCAACCATCGCCAGTTGGGTTTGACGGGCCAGCCGACTGGGTTTGAATTGATTTTGGAAATAGTCGGCAAAATGGAATTCCTTGACCATTCCGGCAATTTTGACCGAATAGTTTTGGGTGTCGAAATGGGTAATAAAATCAATGGCACTTTCGCCAGCCAGCAAGGAATTCCAAAAAGCCTGCTTACCAATGCCATTGGCCGCAACGATTCCCAAACCGGTAATAACAACTCGTCGCCGGGGTTTCATCAATAAGCCAACACTAGTTCACAATTGTACATACATGGCTTTTTGTGTTCAGAATCGAACATAAATGACGATACGTTCAATACTGTACAACTTAGACCACAAAATGTGGTATGTGTCAACAGCAAAATCCACAAAATGAAGGGAGGAACTATTTGGCATGACAGATGCTATTCAATTAAGTTAACTATTCAATACAATGGGAGGCCTAATCATGAAGAGAGTGCTACCGCAGCAACGACTAATGTTCAAACTCGTCTGTGTATGCATCGCGTCACTCGGGTTAACTTGGGAGGGGAATGCGGATGGATTACGTAATCCGCCAGAGGGCGCGGTGGCTCTGGGCCAGGGAGGTGTGCGGCTCACGGAGGGCGATGACGCCACCGCTATTTCGCATAATCCCGCGAATCTGATGGATTTAACCGAAATGGAATTCACGCCCACGGTGACTTTTGGGTATTCACAAAAAAAGTTTACTTCGGCGATGTTGGGGGGCGAATCCAAATCAGAGGAGCCTTGGGCGGTTTTGCCGGGAATTTATATCGCCTGGCCGCTCGAATCCGACTACGCTTGGGGGCTGGGCATCACCACTCCGTATGGTCAGTCCACGGTCTGGGACAAATCCAGCTTGGTCAGCCAGTTCTCACCCTATGAGTCGTCGATGCAAACCCTGAATATCAACCCCACCTTTGCCGCTAAAATCGGTAAGAGCCTCTATGTGGGCGTGGGTCTCGATGTGATGGATTCATCGCTTTCCATGAATCAGTTATATCCGCTCTCGAAATTGACCGGCGGCGCCATTAACTCCAGCGCGGATTTGGGATTTGAAGGGTCGGGTGTTGGAATCGGCGGGAACGCCGGTGTAACGTGGACAATGACCGAGAAACAGCGGATCGCGCTCGTCTACCGATCACCGATCTCCGTCGAGTATGAAGGCGATTTCACCATCGATGCCGGAAAAGCCGGAGCGGGGGCGGCGTCCGCCTTGCCGCCCTCCGTGTCGCCTCAAAGCGATTTTGAAACCGACATCGAGTTCCCCGCCACCGTGGCCCTGGGCTATGGCTTGAAAATCACCGATGTGCTCCGCGTGGAAGCAAATGTCGAATGGATCGAACATTCGACCTACGACCAGCTCACCCTGGATGTCGGCCGGAACAACAGCCTGCTGACCCAGGCCCTGGGCTCCAATAAGATCCGCCAGAACTGGGATGACACGTGGACCTGGGGCTTGGGCTTGGATTGGGATGTCGCACCGAACTGGATCGTGCGCAGTGGCTGGACCTACCTCCCCACTCCGGTTCCATCCGAAACTCTGACGCCCTACCAAGCCGAGGGCGACACCCATATCCTGGCCGCCGGACTGGGCTATACCGTTAAAAACCATAAAATCGATCTGGCCTACGCCTACAGTCTCATGGAAGATCGCACCATCGCCAACAACCAGAATCCTTATTACAACGGGACGTATGAATTTGAGGCGCATCTGTTGAGCGTCAGTTATAGCTGTTCATTCTAAGGCGAAAGGCATTTTATGGGTGTTGAGACAAAACAGCCCGCCATCATGATCATCGATGATGAGCGCGGTCCGCGCGAAAGCCTGCGCATGCTGTTAAAAAACGACTATCAAGTCTTTTGCGCCGATTCCGTCGATGCCGGCCTCGAAATGTTGCAGCAGAACGAAGTGGATGTCGTCGCCATGGATATCCGTATGCCTCACAAAAACGGCATCGACGGCCTGCGGGAAATTCGGGAGAAATATCCCTTCCTGGCGGTGGTTTTGATCACGGGATTCGGCTGTCTGGAAACCGCCCAGGAAGCGATCCGTTTGGGGGCCAGCGATTATATCCGGAAACCGTATGATGCCGTCGAAATGCGGGATATCATCCTGCGAAATGTGCAACGAAGTCGGCTCGAACGCTGGCGCAATCGGGCTGAAAAAGAACTGACCGTTCTGAATGCGCGTCTCCTCACCGAATTGGAGCAAAAGAATAACCTGGTCGCGCTGGGCCAGAAGTCCATGGAGTTCGCGCATGATCTGCGGAATCCGTTGACAGCCATGCTGGGGTATGTCGATTTACTGACGAGAGAACTGAAGGAAGCCCGCGAAAAATTGGGAGACCAGTGGCAGGATACCTCCGAATATCTGGGGTATATCGAAAAGAGCGTGTTGCGCTGCAAGGAACTGTCCGATCTGTGGATGGATCGCGGAAAAATCAAACGCCAGTTCCTTAATCCAGTCGATATTCCGGCTTTACTGGAAGAGGTCATTCACAATGGGCACCATGTCGCCACGGCAAAAGGAGTTCAGGTTGAATTCTGCGCCGTCGAGAACACCGAGCCCCTCGTGATCAATCGAATTCAGATCAGCCGCGCCCTGACCAATATCCTGCTGAATGCCATCGAAGCCGCTCCCCCGACCGGAGGGCAGGTGTGCCTCTGGCATCGGTTTGATGGCATGCATGAAATCGGGATCGAAGATAATGGGTGCGGCATGCCCCCCGAACAAAGCCGCCTTATTTTTGAGCCGTTTTATACCACCAAAGCCAAAAACGGCACCGGCCTGGGGTTGGCCATCGTCAAGGAAGCGGTCGATGCGCACCACGGCACGATTCAAGTGGAAAGCACCGTCGGCAAAGGGTCTAAATTTATCGTCCGCCTCCCCGCGGGGAAAATCCCTCCCGAATCTACTCCCGTGAATTAAGGGTTTCGACCAGGGTGCGAATCGCCGGTCCGTTCCCCGTAAAAAACGCTTGAATGGAGTCTTCCTTGAACTCGACCACGTTTTTCCCGGCCCGCACGCTCATGAGATAAGTGTCGTCGGAAATGGCCGTGTTGACCCCCAACGCGTTGACCCGGCGGCTGAATTCTGTCGTTTGTTTCAGGATTTGCCGATAGCACCGGCCGTTAATCGTGATCGGCAGATCCTGCCAGAATCGGGTCGGCAACAACAACTTGGCTTTCCAACGCAAGGCGTGTTGCAAATACGCTTCCCGGTTGCGAATCCGGATGCCATATTTTTCCGGCGACTGGAACCAATGGGTGCGCGGCACCACCACGGTCGGCTGGATAACGGCCCCGCCCAAGGACACCCGGGCGATCAAATCCAAGGTCTCCCGCTCGCTCGCGGCCGTCTCTCCGGGGGCCGGAAAGATGAAACTGCCAACCGTGAAAAGGCCCGCCTGGTTGGCGCGCTGAATCGTCTCGGCGATCGCCGGGACACGCACCCCTTTTTGCATGCCATCCAGAATCCGCTGACTCCCGGATTCGATTCCGAAAAACAGGGCGACACAACCCGAGGCGCGTATTTTCATAAAGTCCGCCTCGCCGCTGTCACGGATATGCGCAAACGAGGTATAGACCAGATTCCGGTTCGAGTGAACGACCGCCGTCGCAAAATCGTTTAACAGCGAATACGGCGTGCAGGATCCGGCAAACCGGAACGTGCTCCAGCCCTGGCTCGTTTTGAGATCGTCGATTTCCCGCAACAACCGCGGAATGCTTTTAACCCGTTGGTGATGATGACTTTTGACCGGATGGATGCAGAATGCACAGTGGTTGCGGCAGCCCCGGCTTTCGTCAATGACGACGATCTTGATTTTTTCATCGCCGCGCATCGCCGGGTACACAGCGGGATCGTAGATGGGCAGGGGTAGATCGTCGAGATTCGCCACGATCCGTTCCGGGGTGGTCTGGATTTGGCCATCGCGGCGATACACTAGGTTGGGGATATCAACCAGGGCTTCCGCCGCGCCTCCCGTTTCGGCCAGCGCCTGGATCGTTTCTTCCCCTTCCCCGTACACCACCGCATCGAACAGGCCGTGTTCCGTCAGAATCCGTTCCATGAAAATATCCACCTGCGGACCACCCCCGAATATTTTCACGTGCGGGCATGCCCGGCGGATCGCCAGTGCCATTTGACTGGAGCCTTCCCAGCCATCCCCATTCCATAATTTAAAGCCGACTGCATCAATGCCATCGGCCTTGATCTTCTGAATGATTTCCCGGCTGATGTCCACCACCCCGCGGTCCAGGGCTTGCTGCCGCTGACGCTCGAGACGCTGGAGAGTCAGCAAAACCCCGAGTTTTTTCATCGCGCCGCCCAAGCCGCCGGGCGGACGTCGAATGGTGGCCCAGGCCCGTCCCAAGGTCGGGGTGATTTCAGCCGGCATCAGGCGACATACCGCGCTGACCGTGCAATAATCGAGGATTTCGACCTGTTTCCCCTGTCGGAGGAGAACCGCCGCCAGGGTGGCCAGCCCATTGTCCGGCATCAGGCTGTTGGGCGCATAAGGATAGCCTGCGAAATTTATCAGCAACCAGCGATTGAGCGGTTTGGTTATCATCCAGATGACCTGATGGGCTGTCTCTTCAACTTGGTGTTATTTCAGAATGAAAAGAATGCCCGAGCAGTACCCAAAACACAAGCCCGATGTTCACCGACACATTGCGCTTACAGGCACTGCGGGAAACACAAAGAACTACCGCGCTTCGATGCGATAGAAACGCTGGGTAACTCCCAAAATGGTATTATCCTGTAACATGATCTCTCCGACGCCGTTCGTCCAGCCATCCGGGAATGGCGGCAAGCTCGCCGTCCATTCGTTCGTGATCAATAAATCGTCTGTGTAAACAATCCGATATTGTACTCCTTCGATGGCTATGAATTTGAATATGGCATAGCTCATGGATGAATTTATATTAATTCCACTACCCGACAGAAACTCAGGCGGCCCGATCACCAACACATCCACGTTCCCGGCCGCAATCGTTTCGTAATTTGCCAGATCAGTTGGCGTAAACGTCAACGCCGCGCTGTGCACTCCCGCTGTGGGGGCCGTTGAAGGAGATGTGAACGTGAACGCGCCCGCAACCGAACCCGCGCCGCCACTTAAAACCGAGTCCGCCAAAGTCTGGCCGTACACGATCCCGCTCGCGATCGGCATCGTCACAACGGTCGGCGTGGCCCGTGCCACCAAAACGTCGATGCTTCCCGCCGAAATTGTTTCGTAGTTCGCCGTATCAGTCGGCGTGAAGGTCAGCGCCGCGCTGTGCACGCCCGCTGTCGGTGCCGTGGCCGGGCTTGTGAACGTGAAAGCGCCAGCCACCGAAC
>CAZCDO010000222.1:0-5735 GCA_964497135.1 uncultured Verrucomicrobiota bacterium | reverse complement strand
GACAAATGGGTGTGATGGCTTTGCGAATGCCGGGTAGGTCAAGACAACTGGCCAACTCGGGACCGAGTACTCCCCCATGAACCAAATCCGGACGCACTTCGCCCAGGTAATCGAGATACTCCGCCGTCGGCGGACACCACCAATACTCGCCCCCCAACAAAGTTCGAACGCGGAAGGGAGGGTCCGCGGCCAACCCCAGCCATGCCCCACCCCCATAAACGAATAACGAAAAAAACACCCATCTGTATTTATTCAACCACTCCATCCTTCACCTCCACTTCCCAATCGCAAGACGATTCAACCCAATACAGTAACCCCCTCCCCAATCCGGATAAAATCACGAATCCCCCAACCAGGGGAAAGAGGGTTCCATTGTACGATTGTCCAATCCAGGAGCCCACTAGCAGGGAGATCAAGGTGGAAACCGAACCCACCACCGAAGCCCCCATTCCCGCGCGACCGCCCATCGGTTCCATCGCCAGGGCATTCAGATTACCGAACAGAAGTCCCACTCCAAAAAAAGTGATCAACAAGAATGCCATCAGGCTCCAAAGCGGAGCCCCGCCCCGCGTCGCCCAGAGCCCCCCCAAAAAGACCAATGAAAGAACGCAGATCCCGTTCAAGGCCCATCGCGACAAAACACGCATTCCCAATCGCATTACCAGCCGGGCATTGACCAACGAGGCGGCCCCCAAGGCCAAGGCCAGAATCGCAAAAAAGATGGGAAACCGCCGACCCACCTGATATTGATTCTGAAAAATTTGTTGGGCTGAACTCAAGTATCCGATGAACAAACCGAATACCATCCCCATGATCAGGGTGTAGCCCACAACGGCCCGATTCGTTGTCATCGCACGGATTCCCTCCCCTAAATCCCGCCAGGAAAAAAGACGTCGCTGAGTTGGCAACAAGGTTTCCGGCTGGCGCAACGCAAACCAGATGGCGGCGATAACCGCCAATGCCAGATAAAACCCAAAAATCGATCGCCAGCCGGCCCATTCCATAATCAACTGTCCCGCCAGCGGTGCAACCACCGGAACGAGAATAAAGACCGTGGTCACAAAGGACATCACCCGAGCCATTGCCCGACCTTCATATTGATCCCGCACCAGGGTCAGAGTCATGATGCGCGGCCCGGACGCACCCAGTCCCTGGAGAATCCGGCCAACCAATAAAACCCAAAACACGGTGGCCATCACCGACAACAGACAGCCGATCATGAAAAGAGCCAACCCCAGGAAAACCGCCGGTTTACGCCCGACACTATCCGCAAAAGGGCCGAAAAAGAGTTGCCCGACCGCCAGGCCCAAAAACAACAAGGTAATCACCCACTGATTTTGATTGGTATCCTGGATCCCGAACGACTGCCCGATCGCCGGCAAGGCCGGCAACAGGGTGTCGATTGAAAGGGCCACCAGCGACGTCAATAACGCCATCAAGGCGATGAACTCACGGAAAGGGGGACGCGCGGGGGCTTGTGATTTGACCCAACCATTCATCCCGTGAACGTATCAGAACCCGATGTCCAATTCAATCAAGACCATATTCCGCTTGGAAATCACGGGGCATCCCTGTATAAATGCCGGTCACGCAACCCCTCGCGCTTAACGCGGCGTCAGGCCCGAAGGAGTGCGTCAACAGCCTGCCCGGGTGGCGAAATGGCAGACGCAACGGACTTAAAATCCGTTATCCGAAAGGGTGTGGGGGTTCGACTCCCCCCCCGGGCACCATCAAAATCGAGATATAAGCCAATCCATTGCATTGACTTGTGACAGCGCTAATGAGATGAATTTTGAGTTCCCAACCAATTCATTTCCTTATGAAAACAAAAATTATTAATGACGAAAAGCTCGACTACCTTGGCACGCTATACCAAGAATTGAATCAATATAAAAATGGCTGAATGTAAAAACCGCCCCAACCGACAAGTTCGGAATAGTTTACTTTGTCTTGTGTGGCAATTACATCAAGATTGGTTACACACGCGAGGAAGAAGTTCGAAACAGGATCGACGCTTTTGCCACCTCAAATCCATATGAAATTACCCTCCTAAAATCAATTCGAGCCACACAAAAGCATGAGGATTGGCTTCATGCACTTTGTCGGGTTTACCACCACCGTCTCGAGTGGTTCTACAAATCAGAGTTTGTTATGTCGGTTATTGCAAGCGCTTCAGACTGTACTGAAGATTATTCCATCGGGTTAACGGAAATCATCACACATCGAATTTCAAATATTCAACTTGAATTGGATCATCGTCGTGCCGAAAATGCGGTCCGATGCGAACAAGCACCCGCAATCGCTGATGAGATTTTCCGTTTAATGCTACGTTATTACTCAATGGCTGACACTCAATCACTCGATCGCTTTTCGGTTGCCAAACTATTTGGATATAATTCAAGCGATCATAATCTTGCAGGAATTGCACCAAAAACTGACGATCCGCAATCATATGAAGCACCGAATGTTCTAGCTATTTGGCTAAAGAAGCGCATGGAAGACCGAGGGCTTCCTTGCGGACCATTGATAGATCGTTGGTCAAAGAATTTGGCATGGACTGTTTCTTCTGAAGTTGACAAACAATTTGAGCACCAACGACCACTCAAATGGTTTGATGAAGATTAAGAATTAAGGCTCTTTCTGCATTTTCGTGGGTTACTGGAGTTCGAGCCCTTTCCAAGCCGTCGAAAATCCGGGAGGAGAGACTCACACAAAAGGAGTGAATACCGCTCCGAGGTTCACCTCAGAGGTGGGAAGTCACGGAGGAAGAACCACAAACCCCGATGCGGGGGCGAGTAGGCGAGAAGGGCTCGCGCCCCTCCGCTTCTCACAGAACCGGACTAGTGGGCCACACATCAGGCTCTTCAGAACGTTATCCCAAGGCGAGCACCGAGGTCGGTTGAGCGGGACGCATGGGGTGGCGCTTCTGCCATAAATCCCAGACCGACACAAGCCGTTCGTCGAACCAGGCGTTCGGGTAACTGAACAATGAATGAAGCCGCCGAATTCGCCAATAACACCTACCCCTCTCCGGCTCCCTCGGAGAGGTCGCCCTACCTTGCCGTCAGGGTTCCCATTTATTGAAATCGCTATCGTGGGAGCTGCAGGGCCAGCCCTTGAGAATTGATATTGAGGTTAAGGCATCGTCGGTAAGTCAGCAGGTTAAAGCGAAGCATCGCGGCTAGATACGATTGACTCCAGTTCCAAGATGATTTCAGTTGCAGGAACTTAAGAACCAACATCGCAATCAATGCTGTCCAAATCTGTGTTTTGACAGCATTTTCACTGGTGCCGACAAGGCCCGCTTCGTTTCGATATACTCCACGTCCGCATCGTCCAGGTTCAAAAAATCCTGAACCGTCGAGACCTTCCACCCGGCCGCCTCAAGTCGTTTTCGTTTCTCTGCATTCATTGTCATACGCTATGTCATGTATGACATACAATCAAGTGCCGATTTTTTGCCTTGGTCACACCGTCAAACGCTCTGGTTGAACGCTTCCCAAGTTTTCGGCGGAAACGCCCTACCCAAAAGATACACCCCGGATCGATCCGGGGTTGACCACCGCTTGCCTTTGCCGTTTTTTGTGGTAGCATCCTTTTTCGTGTTACGGATTCCCGTCTGGCTTGATCTATCTTAAATCGCACCGATCACCCGGGTTTTCCGCAAACAAAACCGTGGAGAAATATCAATGAAACGTCAGACTTTCGAAACCAAAAATGATCGGATCCGCCAGGCTTTTCTCGCCCTTAAGAAAAAACAGCCGCAAAAGCTCAAGGATCGCCTCAATCTCTCCTGGAGTAATTGGGGGTTTGGTTTGGAATCCCTGGTCGATTCAGCCCGCCGTCTGTCCCGGAATGGCGTTCGATTCATCGAATTACACGGCAATCATTATGGCGCCGATTTGGGCTATAAGCCGGCCGAGACCCTCGAAATTCTGTGCGATCACGACATCCAGGTCGGCGGGGTGTGCGGCATGTTTTCGGCCGAAAATGATCTCTCTTCAAACAGTGGACGCACGCGTCAGGCCGCCCTCGATTACCTGAAACGCACGATTCCCTTCACCGCCGAGGTCGGCGGCAGTTACCTGCTCGTGGTCCCGGGCGCCGTCGGACGCCCCACGGCTTATGATTCCTCCGAATTTGCCCGCTCGGTCGAGTCCCTTCGATTGGTCGCGGATCTCTTCGTCGAACATAACATCCGCGCCGCCGTCGAGCCCATCCGCGCGGCCGAAGTCAGTTTCTGCCATACGGTTGCCGATGCCATCCGGTACATCGAGGCCGTCGCCCACCCGGGGGTCCAGCATATCAATGGCGATGTCTACCATATGCAGGTCGGCGAAAGCCATATCGGCGCGGCCATCGTTCAGGCCGGCCGGCGGCTGACCAATCTGCATGTCGCCGACAGCAACCGCTGTGCGCTCGGGGATGGGGCTCTCGATCTCGACACCCTGATCATGGCCCTCTATCTGATCGGCTATAACCAGCCCGGATGTTATGTCTCCCCCGAACCCCTCGGTCCCGGCGGCGACCCCTACCCTGCCATGTTCGGCCAGGCCAATCCGTCCCTGCTCGATCGACTCGTTCGACAGACTGCCCGCTATTTCCGTGAGCGGGAAGACCAGGTCCGCGCGCTCTAAAGACCAACCCAAAGGATCCGACCATGCCGGCAGAACTGATTGTGGCTCTCGATGTGCCTTCGGTCGACGCGATTAAACCACTCCTGCGTCAATTACCCGCCGAGGCCAATTTCTTCAAAGTCGGCTTGGAATTATTCATCCGCGATGGCGTCAAGGCCATGGAACTCCTCGCCAAAAAACAAAAACGAGTCTTTCTGGACCTCAAACTGCACGATATTCCCCACACCGTCGCCCAAGCCATCAAGTCCGCCGGCCGGTTCGAAGCCGCCCTGATGACCGTGCATGCTGCAGGTGGGCGCGCCATGCTCAGCGCCGCCGCCGAAGCGGCCTACGATTGCCCCGTCCGGCCCCAATTGATCGCCGTCACCACCCTGACCAGCCTTAACGAAAAAGATTTTTTAGAGCTGGGCATCCAGCGGACCCTCGCCGAACAGGCGCTGGCCCTCGGAGCCATGGTGCTGGAATGTCGCATCGATGGGTTGGTCACTTCGGTTCTTGAAGCGCCCACCCTGCGGGCTCAGTTTGGCCCTAAACCCGTTCTGGTCACCCCGGGTATCCGGCCCGCCGGCGCCGATGTCGGAGACCAGAAGCGCAGTGCCACCCCGGCAGCGGCCATTCGCGCCGGAGCCTCCTATCTGGTCGTGGGCCGTCCGATCCTGGACGCCCCCAAACCCGGCGACGCAGCCGCCGCGATCCTGGCCGAAATGGCCGAAGCACAGCGCGGAAGCTAGAACAGTTGGCCAGAAATGATTTGGGGATTGTCCAACCACTCGTTTTAGATTGAATGGAGCCGGGGTGCCCTCATACGTGTCAAGCTAAGACTATGAACACGCCCCGTTGGTCTCGCTTTCCTTGGCGGGGTCTTTGGGTTCCTCCCTCCCCCCGGCGAGGGGGAGGGCGGGGTGAGGGGGATCATTAGTGGCGCAGAAATAATCAGTAAGGTCATCATCTGCGGAATAATTTAATCAGGATTTTAGAACAAATTCGAATGGAGTTGAAACACATACGAGGATCCCCCTCACCCTACCCTCCCCCGAGCCGGGGGGAGGAAAAAACCAGCATCGCTTAATCGCGATGCTCTCTCGGCCATACGGCCCC
>CAZCDO010000221.1:0-5806 GCA_964497135.1 uncultured Verrucomicrobiota bacterium | reverse complement strand
AGCAAGGATGCTTGCGCGACGAAGAGCGAAAAGTAGCTCAAGCTTCCAGCTTGAGAGGGTCCAAGCAAGCAAGGATGCTTGCGCGACGAAGAGCGAAAAGGAAAAATGAATGAAAACACCGATTCGCTGGGTTCGCGGTGAAATCGCAAGCTGGGAAAAGGAGGGATTGGTTTCCGCCGACCAGTCCCGGGTGTTGCTTGCGCGCTATCCCGAACCGCCGCCGTCCAATCTGGGCTTGATTATTTTTGCCGGAATGGGTGCGGTTATCGTGGGCTTTGGCGTGATCCTGCTCCTGGCCCATAACTGGCAGGCGATTCCCCGATTCATCAAGCTGGCCTTGATTCTGGTATCGATTTCCCTGGCCCACGGCAGCGGGATCTGGCTGATGCGGTCGGGACGGACGGCGGTGGGGGAGGCGATTACGCTTCTGGGGACGATGCTTTTCGGGGCGGGTATCTGGTTGATTGCGCAGATCTATCACATCGAAGAGCATTATCCGAACGCCTTTTTAATCTGGAGTCTGGGAGCACTGGGCATGGCCTGGGCGTTGCCGTCCATCAGTCAGGCTGCGCTGGCCACCCTTTTGGTCACGATCTGGTGCGGCATGGAAGGATTTAACTTCGACCGGAGCATGCATGCCGCACCGCTCATCATTGTCGGCTGGGTGGGCTTGTTGGCGTTCCGGCGCCAATCGGCATTCTTGCTGACGGTGGCGATTCCGGCCTTTTTTTTAAGTGTGGTGTTTGTCCTGTTCAATCTCCCGTGCTCCGCGCATGTGCATGGCGGCTTGATCTTGAGTGTCGTGCTGAATTTCAGTGTGGCTTTGATCGCGCTGGGGCATCTGGTTTCGCGCCTGCGGTTTTTCGAGGCCGCTCCGCGTATTTTGGTTTTTTACGGCCACTTCTTTGCCTTGGGGCTGATCTATTTGCTGACATTTCCCCGCTTGGCCGATGATTTTCTGCCCAGTCTTTGGGCGCAATCATCGGTCTCCCTGAAAATTTACACGGTTTTTTCAGTCGCGCTGGCGACGGCTGTGTGGCTTCGACTGGCCGTCGAGTGCCGGCGGGGCCGGTTCGATCGGCCCCCGGTGGATCAATGGCTCTATCCCCTGGCGGCGGTGTTGGCGGCGGCGCATGTCTTCCTGCCCTCCCTCCAATGGGAGGATTGGTTCATGGCCTTGCCGTTTAATATCGTGCTCCTGGCCTTGATTATCGCCCTGATGACCCGCGGCTGTCGGCAGGGTTTGAAGGGGCCAACGGTGGTGGGATCGATCCTGTTGATTCTGCTGATGTTCGCGCGCTATTTCGATCTGTTTGATAGCCTGTTGATCCGGGGAACGATTTTTATCGGGGTGGGCGCGGCGATTTTCGTTCAAGGCCTGATTTATCAGCGGGTGAAACGGCGCCAGAAGAAAGAGGTGGGCACATGAACCGGATCTGGATCAGTCTGGCTCTGGCCTTCCAACTGCTGGTATTGGGTTGGATGATATTCGAACGCGAATCGATTTTGTGGTACGGGCGGACCCTCTATCTGGCCACCCAGCCGGTCGATCCCCGCGATCCGTTTCGGGGGGATTATGTCCGGTTGGATTACGAGCTCTCCCGGGTTGCGTCGAATGACTGCCGGGACTCCCTATTGAATTGGATGGCGGCCTCGACCAATTATGCGACGAGGAAGACGTGGAAAAACCGGCGCATCTATGCCGCCGTGAAGATCGATGAACGCCAGGTGGCCCACCTGCAATATGTCAGTGACCAGCGTCCCGCCGAAGGACTGTTTATCCGGGGTCGGGTGGCCGGTCTGTCGCCCTACCAATTGATGGCCCGGTATGGAATTGAAGCCTACTTCGTGGAGCAAAACCAAGGCCGACCGATCGAGGAACGGCGCTTCCGATCCGACGGGATCCGCATTCCGCTCGAGATGGAGCTGGCGCTGGGCGGGAATGGGATTGCGGTGCTCAAGGGCTACCGATGGTCGCGGTTGGGGATTGGATTGACAGTGGAGACCAATGCGATGCGCCGGCTGAAGGGAGTGACCGTGACGCTGATGAACGCGGACGATAAACCGCTGGCGGTATTGGATCGGAGCGGCGGGGGATTGTTCGATTTGGAGGCGGACACGACCTTCGGCGGAAGTCGGGAAGAAATTCGGTGGGTGGGTCGGGTCGAAGGGTCGGGTGGGGGTGAAGACGATCGGGTGGTGGTTTTGGGACCGGGCGAGAAGCATCAGGTCCGGATTGATTTGACGTTGCCCGAGTGGTGGGTGATTCAAGGAACCAACGCGCCGCGCGCGGCGGGCGAGATCGGCGACTTTCACCGGTGGCGTTTGATTTACACGCCTCCACCCGAGTCGGCAACGGCGCATTTGAAGGATGCGGACCTGATCTGGCACGGACGATTGATTTCGCCCGCTTTTAACGGCGGCCGGGTCGATTGAGGGCGCAAGACAAATTTCTTCGGCAACGCCGCAGAAGTGAGAACCCCGATTATTCTCACGCAAAGCCGCAAAGTTCGCCGAGTTCCTGATCGCCGCGCGACGAGCCCGCCGCCAGGCCAGCGGGTGCCTCGCGCGGCTGCTAGCTCGGAATCGCACCTCATTAAATGGGATCAGCCGCGGGGTGCACGATCACGCCCCGTGAGCGCTCACCCCGCGGCTTGGCTTTTCCCCTCGCGCCCCCGCTCCGCGCCCTTTGCGGCTCTGCGTGAAAATATTCCGATTTCTCCGAAATTTGTCTTACACCCCCTTGGAATGGGATCGACGATTTTCTTCTCGCGGTTATCCCCCAATAAAGGCATAGTTACCGCTTGCGAAAGGAGCGGTGATTCCATGGAATTAGCCCAGATTGCGGAACAATTTAATGTTGAAGGTCGGCTGGTGACGATCCAGGCGATCAATTCCGGGAATGTGAATGACACCTATATCGCCTTCTTTCGAACCCACTTTTCCGAGGAACGGGTGGTTTTACAGCGGATCAACCGCCGTGTTTTCGCGCGGCCGGAGTGGATCATGGCCAATATGCGGGTGGTGACCGACCATGTCCACCGGCGATTGAAGGCTGAGGAAGACACGGCGGATCGTATCTGGCAATTGCCGCGGGTGATTTCGACAAAGGCCGGGGACGATTATTTCGTGGATGACTCCGGGGAGTATTGGCGGGCGATCACCCTGATTGCCTCGGCGACCTCCTACGATTGCGCGCAGGGGGCGGAACACGCCTCCGAGGTGGGCATGGTGTTGGGGCAGTTTCACCGTTTGATTTCGGACCTCGATCCGAATCAACTACGCGACACCCTGCCCGGCTTTCATGTGACCCCGAAATATCTTGAAAAATACGACGCCACCCTGCAAACCCCGGAGGCGCGCGCGCGCCTGGCGGGTTCGATCGAAGCCCGCCGGTTGAACCGGTTCGTTGAGGAGCACCGGGGGTTTGTCGGGGTTTTAGAGTCGGCCCTGGCCCGGGGTGATCTGAGCCTGCGGAATATTCACGGCGATCCGAAGGTGAATAACATTATGATCGACGATTTGTCGGGGAAAGGCACCTGCATCGTGGATTTGGATACGGTGAAGCCGGGCCTGATTCATTACGATTTCGGCGACGCTCTGCGCTCGATCTGCAACTCGGCGGGGGAGGAGGTTGAAATTCTGCAGCAGGTGGTTTTCGATGTCGATCTCTGCGAGTCCTTTGTGAAGGGCTACATGGGGCCAGCCCGCGATTTTATGACCGATTTGGACCGGCATTACCTGTACGATTCGATCCGGTTGATTGCCTTCGAGTTGGGGTTGCGCTTTTTCCAGGACTACCTGGCGGGAAATGTCTATTTCAAAGTGCGTACGGAAGAGCAGAACCTGAGCCGGGCCCGGGTCCAATTCCGCCTCTGCGAGAGTATCGAAGCCCGCGAGAAAATGATCCGGAGCGTTTTGCGCTCGGCGTGAGGTGCATCTGCGATTAGGTGCAAATTCACCTGTTCCATACGGCTGATTCTCCCGCAACGCAAACACTAAACCCGGAGAAGATCGTCTTCTCCGGATGGGGCTGGGGGGTGCGCTACTCTCCCCAGTTACTTTTCCGGTTTCGTAAGAGTTGCAGATTTTTCCCTCCCCCCGGCGAGGGGGAGGGTAGGGTGAGGGGGCTCTTTGGAAACCCGGTTCTTGTTTCGGAGGATCCCCCTCACCCCGGCCCCTCCCCCGCGCCGGGGGGAGGGAGGAGCGAAAAGCCACCGCCAAAGAAAGAGAGATCCACAGGTTATTATAACCTTTACCCTGAATCAATGCGATTTCGGTGCACCGAATCGCAGATGCCCCCGGGTTGCCGCAACCCGAAATAAAAAGCTTGTCGGGAAAGGGCGGATCCTTTATGGTATTCGGTTTCAAACGCAAGGAGAGCGATCATGGCGCGAGTTTGTGATATTTGCAAAAAAGGCACTTTGTCCGGAAACCGGATCATCCGGCACGGTTTGGCGAAGAGCAAGGGCGGGATCGGGTTGCATACCACGGGGATCACCGCGCGGTCATTCCGGCCCAATGTCCAGAAAATCCGGGTCAATGTCAACGGGACCCATACCCGCTTGTCGGTTTGCACCGCTTGTATCAAGGCGGGCAAAATCGTCAAGTCCTGATCTTTTTTCCGGGTGGCCGCCGCCCGAAAAGGCGCGAAATTTATCCCGGAATTCCACCGGATCGGTCAATTGCAATAACTCGACCATCTTTTCGCGATTGAGTTTCAAAGCCGGCGCATACTGCGGAATCCATTTACGGAAGAGCAGGATCGCCGGTTTTTCGCCGTACAACAGCTTCATTCTTTCCAATTGCTCCTCGGCCCATTCCACGACCTCATCGGGGGTGGGCGGCAAGCAAGGGGGCTCCCCGGCCAGGGCCCGGGCGATATCCCGGAAAACCCAGGGGCGTTTCAGGGCGCCCCGTCCGATCATCAGGCCCGCACAGCCGGAGCCTTGCATGAATTCCAACGCCTTGGCTGGCGAAACCACATCGCCGTTGCCGATCACCGGCAGGTTTTTAACCGACCGGACCACCCGTCCGATCGCCTCCCAATCGGCGGTGCCGGTAAACCCCTGACTGCGGGTGCGGCCATGGACGGTCAACGCTGCGACCCCCGCCGCTTCGAACCGGGTGGCCAGCCATTCGGCGACATGGGAATCGGGATCCCAACCCAACCGGATTTTAATGGTAACTGGGAGGGTGACGCTTTTGACGACCGCCTCGGCGATGCGGACGGCTTTTTCAGGATCACGCAGAAGGCCGGCTCCGGATCCGACCCCGGCGATTTTTTTTTGGGGACACCCCATATTGATATCAATCAAGGTGGCCCCGTTATCCTGAAGCCACCGGGCACCCTGGACGAGGAGTTCCGCTGAAGGTCCGTAAATCTGGTGGCCGAGTGGAACATCGGCGGGATCGGTGGCCAGCAGTTGGCGGCGGCGTTTGCCGCCGCCGCCGACGAGCGTACGGGGGTGCAACATTTCGGTAAAGGTCAGGCCGACGCCACCCAAGCGGCGGAGGAGCAGGCGGAAGGCCACGTCGGAATAGCCCGCCATGGGGGCCATGAGCAGCGGCGGCGAAATGCGGACCGGACCGATCAACAGGGATTGGGGAAGGGCAGGCGTCATCCGGTTTCAATACCACACTGGCGTTGTGAAAACAAGTTCCTCATAAGGATTCGCATAGAGATCCCCCTCACCCCGCCCTCCCCCGCGCCGGGGGGAGGGAGGAGCGCGTAAGGAAAATAATTACGAAGGGACGGGCCTATCGCTTTGGCACTAATCCCTACCCCGGGCGCGGGGGGGGGCAG
>CAZCDO010000220.1:2044-5871 GCA_964497135.1 uncultured Verrucomicrobiota bacterium | reverse complement strand
CCGGCGAAGAAACCATCATCGCCCGCGTCGGCCAGGGCATCGTCAGCGCCATCGGGTCATCCACCACCTACAAGGATGTCCTCGAAAATCCAGACCACATCTCGCGCAAGGTGCTCAACAGCGGACTCGATTCCCAAACGGCGTTCGAAATCGTCTCCATCGATATCGCCGACATCAGCGTCGCCGGCATCAACAACGCCGCCAATGTCGGCGCCCTGCTCGAAACCGAACGCGCCGAAGCCGACAAAAAAATGCGCCAGGCCGAAGCCGAAGGGCGCCGCGCCACCGCCGTCGCCCGCGAACAGGAAATGCGCGCCCTCGTCCAGGAAATGCAGGCCCGCGTCGTCGAAGCCCAGGCGGAGGTGCCCAAAGCCATCGCCCAGGCCTTCCGCGACGGCAACCTCGGCGTCATGGATTATTACCGCCTCCAGAATATCCAGTCCGATACCGACATGCGGAAATTTATCGCCGGTGGACCCGAAGATAAAACCGCCAAGTAACCCCGTGTCCAGCGGGTCGGCCCGCAGCCCGGGCCGCCCGTCTTTCAGGAACCTGTCATGGTAACGCTCGTTGCACTCGTTCTGCCCGGCCCCCTCGCCGCCGGTGGCGATTTCATGGTGATGCTCGTCGTTGGCGCCATTTGGGTCGTGGTCCAGATGATCAACAAGCGAGCCCACTCCGCCCAGCCCCCGACCACGCCCCGCGAGTCCGCCCCCGATCATGGTGACGCCCAACCGGTTGAAGACCTCGCCGATTTTCTCGAAAAACTCAAGGGGGATTTCCCCAGGGAAACCCTGTCTCCCACCACCCATCGGCCCCCGCCGCCCATCCCGAACTCCACCGTTTTTCATAAGCCGAACACCGCCAATTTTTCTCATGTTCAGCGGTCAACGGAACCTTCCGCCCCATCCGAGGTCCAGCCCGATTCCCCCTCCCCCCAGGCCCCCGCCCTGACCGTATCGAAAGTCCGCCGCCCCATCGAACTCCGGACTGAGGCACTTCCCCAATACCCAGATTTGACCACTGATTTCTCGAACCGTAAGGCCCTGGTCCAATTCATCCTCGCCCGTGAAATTCTCGGGCAACCCTTGGCCTTGCGACGCCCAGACCCTGAAACCCGATAACGCCGTCATGAACATCACACGCCCTCCCGCTTTACGCCGCATTTTGAATCGTCTCCGCGGGGATGCGCTCTATAACAAGCAGGACGTCATTGTCGATTGCGGCTGGTATTCTGGAGTCGGTATCCGCGAACCCGGCGACCGCCATTACCTCTCCCAGCCACCCGATTATGCACGGGTTCGCGAATGGATCGAGACCCAGGCCGTGGACGGATCCTGGCCCGAGATCCCTTATACCAGCGCCCAGTCTGACGAATTCGGGTCCATAGCACCCCAAACCCATCTCTGCTGGCTGTTGGCCATGGCGGAAGCTTATCACCATCGCCACTCGCCCCTCCGGAAAAATCCCCGCCTGCTCCGGTCCATCCTTCTCGGCTTCGATTTCTGGCTGATTTGGGATTTCCGCCATACCAGTTGGTGGTGGCTGATGATCGGCGTCCCGCGCTGGCTCTATAAAATCGTAGCCTTAATGGAAACCCACCTCTCGCCCGATCAATTCGCCCAGGCGTGCGGCATTCTCGCCCGCGCCGATGCGCTGACCCCTTGGGGGCTATCGCTCCAGGGGACCGCGCAAAACCAGGTCTGGGCGGCCGAAAATATCCTGGCGCTGGGGTGCCTCGAGGGTTCGCCCGAACGGGTCCGCAAAGCCGTCGGACTGATCGCCGGCGAAATCGTACACCGCCCCGGCTGGGGCGAGGGAATCCAGGCGGATTACAGTTTTCACCAGCACGGCAATACGCTCTATTCCGGGGGGTACGGTTTCTATTTTGCCGTCGACGTTCCCCGCCTGGCCGTCGTCCTGAAGGACACCGACTATGCCCTTCCCCCGCAAGCCCTCGAAACCATCGCCCGGTATGTTCTCGATCACCAGCAATGGATCGTGCGCGGCTTGAGTTATGCCTATACGGTCGTCGGCCGCGAAATCGTCCGTCCCGGCAAAAATGCCTGGCTCCTCCCCGCCACCTGCCGCTCCCTCCTCCGCCTGCCATTGGGTCCGGCCACCCATAAAGCCGTCCGCCGTTTTGCCGATCGCCTCGCCGGGGTGGCCGATGATCTGAACAAACCGCGCTTCGCCGGGAATCGCATGTTCTGGCGTTCCGATTTCATGGCCCACCAACGTCCGAATTTCCACGCCTCGGTCAAACTTCACTCTCGCCGCCTGCTCAATACCGACACGCCCTGTAACAAGGAGGGTTTGCAAAATCACCATCTCTCCGATGGCGCCTTCTGCCTGATGCAACAGGGACAGGAATACACCGATGTATTCCCGGCCTGGGATTGGCGCAAAATTCCCGGCACCACCGCGCTGCAACCCCGCCAACCCCTTTCCCCGGATACCCCCATCCCCACCCCCGGACGACGGGCCTTCGCCGGAGGCGTTTCGGATGGCGTCTTGGGTTGTGCCGGTTACGATTTCGCACACAGCGCCGATCCCCGGGGACCCGACCAGCTCGTCGCCCGTAAAAGCTGGTTCTTTTTTTTCTCCGAAATAGCCTGCCTCGGCGCCGGCATTTCCGCCTCGGCACCCGACCCCGTGGTCACCACTCTCAACCAATCCCGGCTTAACGGCCCGGTCACCTGGAACGACGGCACCCGTTCGGTCAGAATAAAAACCGGCCGATTCCAATCCCCCCATTTGCACTGGGTCCACCACGACCAAACCGCCTATCTCCTGCTCGCGCCGGGTGCGGGCGAAGGTTCGGCGGGCCCGGTATCGGGCGATTGGCACCGGATCAATGAACAGATGCCCTCCCGTTCCTTCCGCGAAAATATCTTTTACCTGGGCCTGCGGCATGGCATCCGCCCCCAGGACGCCGCCTATGCCTATGCCATTTTCCCCGGCCGCTCAGTCGAGCAAGCCGCGCAGTTGGCCAATACCACCAATCCCATTGAAATCCTCGCCAACTCAACCGAACGCCAGGCCGTACGTCACGGCGAAACCGGCGTTATCCAAGCCATCTTTTATGGACCTGGACATCTGCACCATGCCGAAGGATGGTCGATCCAGGTTGACCGTCCCTGCGCCTTCCAGTTGCGACCGTGTGGTTTGGGTCGCTGTCATTTATCAGTTGCCAGCCCTGACCAAACCGCTGGACGCATTCATATTCATTTGCAATTTTATGGTCACGACAAAACCCATGCGTTGAGACTCCCCTCCGGGGTGAATGCCGGCCGTTCCGTTACGCGGATTTTATAAGCCAAGCTTCAGGATTACATTCCCAATCCAACCGGCGGTGGACCGCCGGCTCCAGTTTTTTCCATTGATCGAACCTCTCCCCTCGCTCCCGCCATTCAACAACTTCCGCATTGGAGACGGGGTGTTCCGCCCTTGCCGTCTCCCGTCCCCGTTCCCGTTCACGTCCTCATCCCCGTTCACGTTCACGTTCTCGTTCTCGTTCTCGTCCTCGTTCCCGTCTCCCCCGAATCGCGAACGGCTGACGTGAACCGCTTCGCTGAGAACGTGAACGATTCGAATATATCCGATTCCCCGGTTCTCCGCCGGTCCCATCCCCGTCCCCCCGTTCCCGTTCACGTTCACGTTCTCGTCTCCGTTTTCGTTCCCGTTCACGTTCACGTTCTCGTCCTCGTTCCCGTCTCCCCCGAATCGCGAACGGCTGACGCGAACCGCTTCGCTGAGAACGTGAACGATTCGAATATATCCGATTCCCCGGTTCTCCGCCGGTCCCATCCCCGTCCCCCCGTTCC
>CAZCDO010000220.1:0-1944 GCA_964497135.1 uncultured Verrucomicrobiota bacterium | reverse complement strand
TTCTCGTCCTCGTTCCCGTCTCCCCCGAATCGCGAACGGCTGACGCGAACCGCTTCGCTGAGAACGTGAACGATTCGAATATATCCGATTCCCCGGGATTGCTTGTCCGCACCCTCTTCTCCCTCCCCGCAGCCCCACCCGTTCCTCCCCAAGGTCGGGCGTCGTCGCCGAAAGAGCTATATTTAATTTGATTGCGACACACCCATGCTAAGGTGTAAAAGTTTGATAGGAATCTGCGGACTTTGTTTCAGCAAAGTCCAGCAGATTCCTCCCCGAAAGGAACTCACTATGAAGTTCGTCAGTCTCCTGGCATTCCTCTGCATCACATCCTTCGTCTGTGCCCAACAATTCACATCTTAAGCAGGCCCAGGGCATCCGCTACGCGGGCGCCACAGCCCGCCAGATTGCAGGCGAGCGGCAACAGAATAACCCCCAGGGCATTCATGCGCCGCGCCCCGAACAACAACGGCAACAACCCGATCGCCGTCGCCACCAACATAATGCCCAACCCCCACTTTCCCGTTTGGGCGACCACCACAAAAATGAGTAATCCGATCGCCAACCCGCTGAAGGCTCTATACCCCAGCCGCCGCAATAGTCGCAAACTACCCCGAATTAACGGCCCCCCCAGGAGATAACCGATCCCCACCGCCGCCAGGGCGCCCGCCAGGATGACCGCGAAATCGGCCGGTGTTTTCATCCCGGACCCCAGACTTTTAAAGAGGGCCGCGCCGCCCCCGCGCGCCCGCTCAAAACCCGGAGTCCATAACAGCAAAAAACCGCCGCCGTAGTAGACCGCCTTGGATGCGCCCTGCGATAGCAAAAACGAACGATCCTCGCGAATGCCGACCGCATGTCCCGCCAACAACCCGCCCATGCCTCCCGTCACTCCCGGAAAATAGGCCGCAAAGCAGCCCCCCAAAAATCCGGCGCCAATCCCCAGAATTCCCGCGGCCGGATCGACCCGGATTCCCGGATTCAAGCGTTGGGCCGGAAGTCGGACCGAACTGAACCCGGTCATCAGCAGGCCCGGCATCGCGAATAATCCCACGAAAGCCGGGGTCAGGTTGGATCCCTGGGCGCGAGGGCCGGCGCCCCAATCATACATCACGATAAAGCCCAGCAAACCCGACAGGATAAAAGTCAACAAACCCGCAGACAATCCCAACCATCCTTCCGCCAGTTTCCGCCAGCCGCCGGGCCCCCGCGCGGTTCCCCGGGGCCATTCGGATAACAGCATGAAGCCAATCACGCTCCATAAAATCCAGGAATAGTGCAACCGCAAGACCCGATGCAGGGCGGGAAGCGCCCAATATCCGGACGCTCCCAAAAGCAGGATAAAAACAATGAACCCGATGACCCCGCCCATCAAGGTCAGATCAATCGCCTCCCGGGCCCGCCCCCGCAGAGCCAATGATTGACCGGGCAATACGGTAAAGAGGGCGCTTTCGTCCGGTGCGGCCAACAAAATGGAAGGAATCGAATTCAGCAAACTCCAGGTGATGATCATCGTCAAAAAAAACAAACCGACTACCAGAGCCGGAAGAGCGGCAAATATTGAAAAAAAAGGGAAGCATCCGACCAGTGCACCCAAAACCGTATAAATATGCAACCCGGGCACACAACCCAATAGGGAACCCCAAACCGACCCCAGAATAATCGCCCCCAGAATGAGTGCCATCCCCGCTCCCTTCCCCTTTTCCCCTGCCCTGTGAAATCCCCAGCGCGGTTTCAGTGTACCCCATCAGGGAGAAACTTCACGCATAAAATGCTTAATGATCATTCCGCACGAAAATCGACATTGCGGACAAACTTGTTCAGGTTGAACCCGCCGGTTGCCGCGTCTGTGATTCGCCGACCGTTGATGCGCAGATTCTCAATCGTCACATTCTCGACGATATATCAAATCCCTCCTAACCTGCGCCCCATACATCACCACCCCCC
>CAZCDO010000219.1:0-5935 GCA_964497135.1 uncultured Verrucomicrobiota bacterium | reverse complement strand
GCCGGCGCCATCGAAGTGCTCATGCCCGCCTTGCAACCCCGCGAAATCTGGGAACAGTCGGGACGCTACGATCTCCTGTCCAACGTGATGTTCCGCATCCGCGACCGGCAGGAGCGCGACCTGGTGCTGGGACCGACCCACGAGGAGGTCATCACCGACCTCGTCGCCCACGAAATCAATTCCTACCGCCAGTTGCCCAAAACCTTTTACCAGATCCAGACCAAGTTCCGGGATGAGATCCGTCCCCGGTTCGGATTGATGCGGGCCAAGGAATTCAGCATGAAGGATGCCTACAGCTTCAACACGAGCCTTGAGGATCTGGAGACCAGTTACCAGGCCATGTACCAGGCCTATGTCCGGATTTTCGAGCGCTGCGGGTTGCGGACCAAGGCGGTCGAGGCCGATTCCGGCGCCATGGGCGGCAGTTCCTCCCACGAATTCATGGTGCTGGCCGACGCCGGTGAAGACGGCATCGTCGAATGCGATGCCTGCGCCTATGCCGCCAATCTCGAACGGGCGGAACGCCGGGTGGTCGCGCCCGCGGACGAAACCCCGGCGCCCCAACCGGAACCGGTTGCCACGCCCGGCCGAAAAACCATCGAGGAGGTCGCCCGCTTCCTCCAGGCCACGCCGTCGGACCTGGTCAAAACCCTGATTTACACCGCCAACGGTCAGCCCATCGCGGTGCTGGTCCCCGGAGATCGCGACCTGAACGAACACAAACTCGCCCGCCTCCTGCCCGGACAAACCCTGGCGATGGCCGACGACGCCCTGATCGAAAAAGCCACCGGCGCCCCGGTCGGGTTCGCCGGTCCGGTCGGACTGTCCCTGCCGGTTTACGCCGATGCGTCCCTGCAAGGACGCCGCTGCGTCATCACCGGCGCCAATCGCGCGGATACCCATTTGCGCGGGGTGGACCTGACCCGGGACGCCACCCTCACGGCTTTTGCCGATCTCGCGATCTGCCGCGAAGGCGATGGCTGTCCCCGATGCGCCGGAACGCTCCATGAAAAGCGGGGCATTGAAGTGGGGCATGTCTTTAAATTGGGCACCAAGTACAGCGAATGTTTCAAAGCCACCTACCTCGACCCCAACGGCAAGGAACAGGTGATGATCATGGGCTGTTACGGCATCGGGGTCACGCGCACCCTCCAGGCGGTGATCGAGCAAAGCCACGACGCGCAGGGAATCATCTGGCCCCTCGCCATCGCCCCCTACCAGATCGCCATCCTTCCGCTGAATGTCAGCCATGCCGAAAGTCTGAAGACCGCCGAAAGCCTCATGTCCACCCTGGAAACCCAGGGCTTTTCCGTTATTCTGGATGATCGCGATGAGCGGCCGGGGTTCAAATTCAAGGATGCCGATCTGCTGGGCTTTCCGCTTCGGGTGGTCGTCAGCGAGCGGTCGCTGTCCGCCGGTCAGGTCGAAATCAAGCGGCGGGGCGTCGACGAAAAAGTCATGGTTTCCCTCGCCGAGGCCTCATCCAAAATAGCGGAGCTATTGAAATGATCATCGTCCTGACCCCCCATTCCACCGACGAAGAAATTCGTCACGTCGAAGATAATATCCGCCAACTCGGCTATGAACCGCATATCATCCGGGGAGTCGTGCGGACCGTCATCGCCGCGGTGGGTGACGAAACCACCCAGCGCAGCCTGGAGATCCTGGCCGGCCTGCCGATGGTCGAAAAAGTCATTCCGATCCAGAAGCGCTACAAGCTGGTCAGTCGCGAGGCCTCGGCGGAGACCACCCGGGTCCGGGTCGGCCCCCACGAGATTGGCGGACCGGTTTTCCATGTCATGGCCGGTCCCTGTTCCGTTGAAAGCCTGGCGCAAACGCTCTCCACCGCCCACGCCGTGGCCAAGGCGGGTGCCACCTTCCTGCGCGGCGGCGCCTTCAAACCGCGCACCTCGCCCTACGATTTCCAGGGGTTGGGCAACGAGGCCCTCGATATTTTACGTCAGGCTCGGGAAGCCACCGGGCTGCCGGTCGTCTCCGAGGTCATTCGCGAAACCGACCTGCCCCGCATGGCCGACACGGTGGATATCCTGCAGATCGGCGCGCGCAATGCCCTCAATTACTCCCTGCTCGAAGCCGTCGCCGGCGCCCACAAGCCGGTCCTGCTCAAGCGCGGCTCCTCCTCGACCGTCGAGGAATGGTTGTTGGCGGCGGAATACCTGGCCAAGAACGGCAACCCGAACGTGATCCTCTGCGAACGCGGGATCCGCACCTTCGAAAAAGCCACCCGCAACACGCTCGACCTCAGCGCCGTCGCCCTGGCCAAACTCGAGTGCAATCTGCCGGTCATCGTCGATCCCAGCCACGCCGCCGGCCGCCATGATCTGATCAAGGCCCTCTCCTGCGCCGCCATCGCGGTCGGCGCCGACGGACTCATCGTCGAGGTTCACGAACACCCCGAGGAAGCCTGCAGTGACGGCCCCCAACAGTTGACCCACGACCAATTTGCCGACCTGATGCAGGCCATTCAACCCTTTGTCATCGCGGCTGGACGCCGATTGACGATCACAAAAAACCAATAACCCAGAGGCGATCATGACCAAACGCGACCTAGTGATGCGCATTGCCGACGAAACCGGGTTCACTCAACAACAGGTATTTCTCATCCTTCAAAAAACGCTCGATTATATCGTCGAAAGCCTGGTCAAGGGCGAAACCGTCGAGTTCCGGGATTTCGGCGTCTTTGACGTCAAGACCCGGAAAGCCCGGATCGGCCGCAATCCCCGCCGGCCCAAAGTCCCCATGAACATCCCGCCCCGCCGGATCGTGCGCTTCAAGGCCGGCAAACGGATGAAACTCGACGTGATGAAAACCCAGCCCCCGTCGGCCTGACCTTCATGAGCGCTGATTCAACCTTCACCGCGCCACGCGGCATGCGCGATTTTTACCCGGCCGACATGACGGTCCGACAGGCGATTTTCAAGGCCTGGTCCGAGGCCGCCCGCACCGCCGGCTTCGACGCCTATGACGCGTGTGTCGTCGAATCGCTCGAACTCCTCAAACGCAAGGGCGGCGAGGAAATCGTCGACCAGATCTATTGCTTCAAGGATAAAAGCGACCGGGATCTGGCCCTTCGGGCGGAAATGACTCCCTCGCTGGCCCGCATGGTTGCGGCGAAACAGAATGAACTGGTCTTCCCGCTCAAGTGGTATGCCATCGCCCAATGTTTCCGGTATGAGCGAATGTCCCGCGGCCGCAAGCGCGAACATTACCAATGGAACCTCGATATTGTCGGCGAAAAATCGCTCCTGGCCGAGGCGGAGGTGATCGCCACCGCCCTCGACGCCCTCCGCCGGCTCGGCCTGGGCGACGCGGTCCGGGTCCGTATCAATAACCGCGCCCTGCTGGCTGAATTGTTGGAAAAAACCGGGGTGCCGCGGGACCATCACGCCGCCACCTTTCTGGCGTTGGACAAGCGCGGCAAGATCGACGATGACGCCTTGCGGACCCTCCTGCGCGATTCCGGCCTGGCCCCCGACGCCGTCGACGCCGCCTTTCGCCTGCTCCAGGTCCAGACGCTCGACGAAGCCGAAGCCCTGCTCGGCGGCCCCACCCCGGCCAGCCTGGCCCTTCGCGAACTGTTCGGCTTGCTCGCCCTGTTTGGCTGTGCCGACGCCATCCGCTTCGACATCGCCGTGATCCGTGGTCTGGGCTATTACACCGGAATCGTTTTCGAAGGATTCGACACCGGTGGAACGCTGCGAGCCCTCTTTGGCGGGGGACGATATGACAACCTCCTCGGCGATATCGGCGGCCGATCCGAAACGGCCGTCGGACTCGGCTTCGGCGATGTTGTCGTCGCCGAACTTTTGTCGGACCGCGGACTCCTGCCCGCCACCGTTGAATCCCGCGATTATGCCGTCGGCTTCATGACCGAGGATCAGCGCGCGACCGCGATCACCATCGCCCAGACCCTGCGCCGTCAGGGAAAAAAAGTGGACCTCGGCCTGCACGCCGAAAAGCCCAAAAACTTCTTCGCGCGCGCCGGCAAAGGCGGGGTCGCCCACGCCCTTTACATCGGCCCGGACGATATTGCCCGCGGAACCGTGCGCATCAAAAATTTGGTGGACCGCACCGAAGTTGAAACCCCCATCGTCAGCCTGCTGGCGCCCACCCCGTGACCCCGAAACCCACCCTCATCCCTCCCCTGGTCGTCGGCCCGTTTGGAGTCAATTGCTGGCTGGTCGCCGGCGAGGGACGCCAGGCCCTGGTCATCGATCCGGGTGACGATGCCGACCGGATTTTGGAACGTTTAAAGCGCCTCGATCTCATTCCAGCGCTCTATCTGCTGACCCATGGGCATGCCGATCATGTGGGGGCGCTGGAAGCTCTGCTGTCCGTCTATCCGGCGGACGTGCTGATGCATTCCGCCGATGCCGCCTGGGCTTTCACCGCCGACAATGCCATCCCCCCCTACTATCCGCCCCTGTCCGGTCCACCCGACCGGCTTCGAACCGTGCAAGCCCCCTTCCCGGCGAATGAGGAAGCGGCGGGGTTGACTTTCAAAATCATCGCCACTCCGGGACATACGCCGGGGGGGTTGTGTTTTTATTTTCCGGAAACGGGCCGCCTGTTCACCGGCGACACCCTTTTCGCCGGCACCGTCGGCCGCACCGATCTGCCCGGCGGCAATGAAGCCGTCCTGGCCCAATCCCTCAAACAGCTCACCGGCCTGCCCGGCGACACCCTGATCCATCCCGGCCACGGCGAATCCAGCACGCTGACCGAGGAGTTGCGCACGAATCCGTTTATGAAGACCTGAACCGGGAGAGCCGGTCTTACAGGCGATCCGACCAGAGTATTTACCCCGACCAGATCGCTGTTATCGGATTGCGAACAGACGGCGCTCTTGCGCGCCTACTCTCAAGGAACTACCTGCGCAGTTCCTTTTTTTACTTTCGGCGCGTCGCGCGCCGTGTGTCGCTACCAACGCAGTTACGCTTTCGTTCGTAGTAGCGCCGCGTGAGGCGCGTCAATCTTATCTCAATACAGATGGGGGCAATCGGTCCAAATCGGCTGGCCCCCTGTAATTGAAGACGGCCAATCGGATGCGGTTTTCGGGCGCATCATGCCAGACGCGGGTCCACCACTGAAAACAGAATCGGCCGATTTCATCGTAATGGCCCAACGGATACTGAGCCCGGCGCCGGTGATGGAGACGGCCGCCCTCCTTGAAGAAACGAGGACCCCGGATCCATTTGCACTGGTTCAGAAAATCGGCGGCCCATCCCACCAGGTCGGGATTCCGGGCGAGCACATGGTCGGCCAGTGAAAACTGCCAGAAAAAAAACCGCCGGAAATGCCAGTCGAAAAGCAGGTATTTACGGCCGGCCTGGAAAGCCGTCTCGGCCAGATGAAAATCGGCGGGCACTTCGACCTCCAGGTCATAACACCGCCAGGCGATCACGGGCTTGTCCTGAAGTCGAAAACTCGTGGCCAGCCGCCGTAACACTTGTCCGGCCTGTCGGCTGCCTTCCCCCTCGAAATGCAGGCGGAAAAAGACAAAAAACCGGCCGGCGGGCGCCAACCAGAAAGCCAGCGCCAAGCGGCGCTTGTCGGGCATCACATAGACCAGACCGGTCCAGCCCGCCGGCAATCCCTCCACGGCCGACTGCGACTCGGCCATCGTCTCCATCTGATTTCCCATCTCCTTGAACCGGGATTGAACCCGGTCCAACCCGACCACCGTCTGGAGACGGCACCATTCCATTTGAAGGCGAATCCCCACATCATCCTCGAGCCGAACAATGCGGGCGGAGGAGTTGGTCAGATCGTAAAAGGACAAATTCCAATCGGTGGGAACGACGAATTCAAACCCGTCCCAGGCGAAACGGTGTTCGGCCGGACTGGGTTGGGAGATCTCGGAACTCATGCCAGGGTCTTGCCGTCGATGGTCCCCACGCTGATCTGGATTTCA
>CAZCDO010000218.1:0-6083 GCA_964497135.1 uncultured Verrucomicrobiota bacterium | reverse complement strand
CCGATAGTCATCGCCGGGCTTTGACTTTGATTCCCGCCCGGGACGGAAAACTCTGGTTTGTCGATTCCGACGGGAACACCTGGCGCACCTATATTTTCATCGAAAAAGCCGCCACCTATGATGTGATCGAATCGCCCCAAATGGCCTATGCCGCTGCGCGGTCATTCGGCGAATTCCAAGGCCTCCTGGCCGACCTGCCCGGCGGTCGGCTTCACGAAACCATACCCGGTTTCCACGATACCCCCGGCCGATTCAACGTCCTCGAAAAAGCCATCCAAGCCGACGCGGTCAAGCGCGCCCAACACGCCCTCGCTGAAATCGAGTTTGCCTTGACCCGCAAATCCATGACCGGCAGCCTGATCCAAGCCTTCACCGAAGGCCGCATTCCCGAACGGATCACACACAACGACACCAAGCTCAACAATGTAATGCTCGATGATGCCTCCGGGCAGGGAGTTTGTGTCATCGACCTTGACACCGTCATGCCGGGCCTGGCCCTCTACGATTTTGGCGACATGGCCCGCACCGCCACCCGGTCGAGCATTGAAGATGAGCGGGATTTATCCAAAGTTCTGTTCAAAGACGAGATGTTCGAAGCCCTGGTCCGGGGTTATTTGGAATCAGCCGGCAAGTTTTTGAACCGACAGGAGGTCGATTTCCTGGCCTTTTCCGGACCTTTGATCACCTTTGAAATCGGCATTCGCTTCCTGACTGATTACCTCGCCGGCGATACCTACTTCAAAACCCATCGCGAGGGCCAGAACCTCGACCGCTGCCGGGTCCAGTTCAAAATGGTCCAGGAGATGGAATCGCGCCGGGATGCGATGGAAGCAACGGTCCGCCGCTACGCCTGATCTTTTCGGGACACGAAATCCCGAACAAAAAAGGTAGGGCGCTTTCGCCGAAAGCGCCGTCTTCTTCGGGAACGGAAGGTCTGCCCAGTACAGCAGGGGCTACGCACCTGCTGAATCGCCCTGGATGGTCCCCCGGTTGAATACCCCAGCCCACCGCGGCTCACGAGATATCCTGTTCCCAAAGTCTTTCTGGAAATATCAATACATCAGAATTCCGGCCAGCCGCGCCTGATTTCCCTTGGAACGAGGATCGCGGTCCGGCCCCACCTGGATCCGAAGCCGATGCCGGCCGGACGCCAATCCCGACGCCAAAACGCGAATGCTCGGCCGCCAGAATTTGTCCGAACAGTCATCAAACAGGCGCACGGGCGCCCAAGGCCCCTCATCCACCGCCCAGAGAAGATCCCCGGTTTCCGGTCCCAATTGATAGAACAAGCCGACGGCCCGACCGTCAAATTCAAATTCCGCTTCAAAACCCGTGCGGTCGCATTCGAACAGGCCATCGAAACACTGCCACCCTCCATGGTTCTTCAGCGGCCGATAGGTCCACCCTGGAAATGCGGTGCCGGGCGCAATTGCTTTCATATCGGCGAACTCCCAGGGATCGGCGGTCAACGGAGCCGGTAGCCGCGCCTCCCGGGTGGACGGCACATCGAAAGCGGTCGTCAGGGCTTCGGCCAACACCGCGGTATACAACTGATGACCCGCCACTCCGGGATGGCAGGAATCCCCGGAGAAATCCGGCCAGACCAATGTTCCGTCCATCAACCGCCGGGCAATATCGAGCGCGACATTGATTGTAGGCAGTCCATAATGCTCCGCGAGCGGTTCATGCAGCCGCGCGCCGGGCGGCAACCGGCCGGCCTTCAGATCGTCCAGAAAGGTCTGCTTCATCGTATAGATCAAGGCGATTTCGCAGGATTCGCCCAATTCCCGGAGGGTGTGACGAATAATTCCTTCCAGCGCCTCCTGAACCGGGTGCCCTTCCTCGCTGTCATTGACGGCAAATTCCAGCAGCAGCAAGTCGGGCCGGTGAACCAGAACATCCTGTCGCAACCGGAAGGCACCGAAATTACTTCCGGTCCCCCCAATCCCGGCATTCACTTCGGTCACCTGAACGTCGGGATAGCGCTGGCGAAACCAGGCGGTTGTTTGATCAGCATAGCCATCCGGAGCGGCCTGGGTGATGGACCCGCCCAAATAGGCGATCGTCACCGGCTGGCCAGCCCGAAGCTTGCGGCCCAATCGGGACAACCCGTCGCGAAGCACATGGAGCGACAAAGCGGAAGTTGGATTTGACATGTCGGAACTATAATCAAGCCGAACAGAAAGTAAAAGTGAGAATTGCGTCGCGGGATCGGCCCTACCTAATTGCTATGGGAGGTTTCGGCCAAACTCAACATGACCGCCGCCCGGAGGCCGGGCGGCTTGCTATTTTCGTGCCGCCCCGGCACGAAAATAAATGGCACCCCCTAGGGGAGTCGAACCCCTCTTACCAGGATGAGAACCTGGCGTCCTGACCGATAGACGAAGGGGGTAATGCCTTCCAAAAAGCCGGGGTATACTAGCGTAACTCCCCCTCCGTTGCAACGCCGAATTCATTCGGGTTCTGGGGGGACGGCAGTATTTGGCCGACCGACACATTCAATTTATAAATCACCGTCCAGGGCGACGGCCAGTTTTGATAGGGTCTACCGGGCCACAAAATTTCGCTTGATACCGTCCCGATGCTGACTCAATATCGCACCTCAACCGGAGAGCCTATGAAATCCATCGCATTCGTCCCCTTGTTGATGATCGTCGCCGCTTGTGGCCGGCCCGCCCCTGTGGCAACCCCGTCACCCGCGACCAACCCGCCCCCGGCGCGCATGATTCTCCCACCCATCACCAACCCCCCCCCCTCCCAACCCAGTCTCATCCACCATCTTACCGGAAAAACCACGGTCGATGCCGGGCGCCGTGCCGCCCAGTCCGCACGGGAATCCGCGGCCCTGCACAACGCCCGCAATGCCGAAGTCCTGGAGGATCGTCCATGACCTCGATGTCCGTGGAATGGGATCATTGAAATCAGGGGAATAAAAGAGACCGCGATGGTCAGCCAACTGAACTTCGCAAAGCGGGGGGGACAATCAACTCCCGACCACTGATCCGGAATTCGACCGTCAAACGGCTCATTTTCCGGTAGAGTCGCCATGTGTTGCGCAGGGGCCACCACCCGTATAGGTAAATTTCCAGAGGCCGCCAAAGCGAAACCCAGCTCCCGACCGTCAAACTCTCCCGTAAAATTTCTAAAAATAAATTCGAGGGATCGGCATGGGCCAGGATCTGCGCGATCCCCAGACAGGCCGACATGAACACCAAGCCGATGATCAGACTCGTCCGACCTTGGCGCATCAATTGCATAAAGGCCAGTCGGCTCATTTCCGCCTTGTAAGCAAAAAACCGGCGGATGGCGCTCTCCACCTGCTCCGCTTCGCGGGACGACGGGGGTTTATCCAGGTGAATAACCAATCGCACCGGATTGCGCAGGGGAAATTCCCGCGCCCAACTGACAATATAGTCCTCCGCGTCATCGTCGAGATCTTTTTCGTTGAAGGGAGACGGATCGAAACTATTGAACAGTTGAATGATCTCGTGAAGCTTGAGTTCAACCATCGCCACCGGCGGGGGGTTCCGCCAAATCAACCACTTAGGCCATCGGAGCCTGATCCGTTTCATGGAGGACCTCCTATTCAGAGTTCATTGTATCGGGCCCTTTAAAAAAAACGAGCCCAATGTCGGGGTGAGGTTCCTCTTGCCAGAAATCATAAAAAAAGTCATACTGAACGAGTTATTGGGAGGCTATTATGAATCAGATACCGGTTGGAATTTTCGGCGGGCAAATCGGCATGGGGGAACTCATCGTCGTCATGCTCATCATTCTGTTGCTCTTCGGAGCCCGGCGTCTGCCCGATCTGGCCCGTTCGTTGGGACGAAGCCTGAACGAATTTAAAAAAGGACGGGAAGAAGGCACCCCCCCGGCGGCAACGTCCTCCGATTCAAAACCGCCGTCTCCCCCTGCCGCCCCTTAAGCAAAGGGATACCGCCCCATGAAAATTGCGCTAAAAGTTGGCAACCAGGATGCCTCCTCGATCAAACAGGAGGAATTGCGCCTGCTGGACCGGGATATCGTCTCCTGTAGTCGGGGCGACTGGGAAGCCAAGAACCGCCTATTCAAAACGTTCATGCCGCTGTTTATCTCCCTGGCCAAAAAACGCTCCTCCGAAAACGCCAAAATCAACCAGCTGGTGGAAGCCGGAAAATTGGGACTGGTTGACGCCTGCAAGAAATACAAGGCATCAACGGGTGCTGATCGGTTCCAGATTTTCGCTTTGGATTATATCGAAAAGACGATGAACGCGGTCGATCATCCCCGCGGATTTCTTTCCCGGCTTTTTGGTCGCTGATGCCCCGGGAACGCAAAGGCAAGGAATGGTTCGGGGACCTTCCGGTCCTCGATCAGAAGGACGAATATACACCGGCCCTTTGGACCCGCCTTTTTCCCCAACCCGGCCCCCCCCTGGAAATCGACTGGGGCTGTGGCAAGGGCCGTTTCCTGATGGCGCACGCGGCATCTCATCCGGGCCGTGTTTTTCTCGGCGTTGACCTTCAACTCCGTCGCCTGGGCAAATTGAACCAACGCGCCCGGGACCGGGGCCTCTCAAACATCCGGCTCCTCTGCGCCGATATCCGGCAAACGGCGGAATCGGTGGTCCCCGACAACGGAGTGGACACCTGCTACGTCTTCTTCCCCGATCCCTGGCCCAAGCGCAAACACCACACCCGTCGCCTGGTCAATGCCGCCTTCCTCAATTCCCTCCACCGCATCCTCAAACCCGGAGGGCTCCTGCACCTTGCCACCGATCACGCGGATTATTTCGCGGCGATGCTCAAGGTGACGACCCCGGATCTTCGCTTCGAACCGATTCCCCCATTTCTCCCCACCCTCGAGGAACGGACCGATTTTGAGATCATTTTCGCGGATCAATCCCTGTCCGTCAACCGGCTGAGTTTGCGCAAGAAATAACCGGCCATTCAAACTGGATTCGGCCGTTCAAAGAGTCTGACCGGATAGACGCCAGGCTCTGAATAATTGTGGGTGGTTATCATTTCGTCCACAAGGCGGGGAGTTTCTCGCAGAGTACCGCAGGGTTCAGACGTATGTTCACAGAGGGGGAACGGCATGCCCTGCATAGCCACTCGGGCGAAGAAGGGCCGTCTCATTCCGCCGCTGGGTCGAGAGTCAACCTACCGCTCGTCAACTGGGCCACACCGAGAACGGGACGGGTGATTCCGCCGCCGCGGCGGGAGCACACGGCCCTGCTTGACTCTGGTTTAACTCTATCTGAACCTGGCGTGACTCTGCGTGTGCTCTCCATTTCCTAGTTTTCGATGGCTTCGCAATAGCCCAAGCTCCAGTACCCCACAGTAATGCGGAAAGATGCACAACAATCTCCATTCCCCCGCCTGCCGCTCCTCCCTCTCCCCGGCGCGGGGGAGGGTCGGGGTGAGGGGGCTCCGCTGACGTTAGCCGCCCAGCGATTCACCACTGAGTCACCGCGACACGGAGGTGAAATCCAGAAAACCGCAGAAGCGGCCGGCCTTTGCACGCAACGTACCAAGTCTGTCCGCATTGGTTCTTGAAGGAGCAGAAGCGCACAGAACAACTCCTGTGAACTCGGTTCCCTCAAGAGAGCCCGCGGGCTGGATTGAAAGGCGGCCTTTCAAGACGGCCCGCATCGGGGGGTGTGGTTCTTCCTCCGTGACTTCGTGGCTCTGTGGTGTATAGAGCGTCTCACGCCGAGGCGCCGAGGTCGCGGAGGATCGAGACAGAAAAGATGGCCGCGCGACGAGCGCTCCCGAAACGGGATCGTGCCTCGCGCGTCCAGTTCAGGGTCCGGGCTTGTAGTAGCGCCGCGTGAGGCGCGTGGTGTTCCTCATATCATCAACCTAATAACTCAACAACTAACAACATTCCCCCGCCTGGGCCAGGTTGTTAGTTGTGGGGTTGCTCGTTGGCGACGCGACCGTTGTGGGGGCGGACGCCGGCCGCCCTTCCCCTTCCCGCCTCTGCCCTTTGCTGCTGCTCCTGCTCCTCCCTCTCCCCGGCGCGGGAGAGGGTCGGGGTGAGGGGGCTCCGCTGACGCCGATCAATGTTTGTTTTTAAGGTCGCAATTTGCGACCTTAAAA
>CAZCDO010000217.1:0-6108 GCA_964497135.1 uncultured Verrucomicrobiota bacterium | reverse complement strand
TTGACGCCACCCGCTGGGGCGGCGGGCATTGCCACCTCTCCCGCAATGCGATCAACTATTTCAGCGGCGGGCGGATGCTCCTCATGGATCCGGGCATCTTCAGCTACGAAACCTCCGATCCGTTCATGATTCACGGGAAGTCCACTCCCGCCCACAATACGCTGCACCTGGACTTCATGAACCAGGCGGAAACAAATCCCGATTTATTGGATTGTGCCATTCTGAATGAGGCGGCCGTCATCAATTGCTCTTACTCGGGTGGCTATTATCCCGGAACCTACACTTGGGGTTGGGTGACCGGGCGACACCCCGGTCTTTACGGCTGCCATACCCGAACTCTTTTATGGCTGCGCAACCGCTTCGCGGTCGTCTGGGATCGGATTACCACCGATCAACCGGGACAGGGTTACGGCATCCACTGGCAATTTCCCGCCGGCCCGGTGAAATGCGACACCCAAACGGGGCTGACCTGGACCGCCGAACCGGGCGTGCGCAATATTCTCGTCCAGCCGCTGATCGCCCCCGAAAACCTGCACACCCAACTCGTGACCGGCCGACATTATCCGATTGCCGGATGGCTCCCGCTCGATTTCAAGGGGAACCGGATCGCGGCTCCCCAGGTTCGATATCAGGCCCACGCCAATGGAACGTGCGGATCCATGTGTTCCCTCTTGCTCCCTTTCGACCACGCCACCCCGCCAGCCGTAACCTGTGAACGTTTTCCCACCCCCCCGACGGGTAACGGCGCAGTCATGCTGACCTGGGCGGACGGCTCACAGGATGTGCTCGCCGCCACCGGCGCACTCCAGACTCAAATCGGCGAGATGGGCCCCCTCTCCACCGATGCCTCACTGGTCGCCATTCGACTCGAACAGGGCAAGCCGGTTCAGGCCGTCCTCTACGGCGGGATGTATCTGGAGTATCAAGGCCGGATGTTGATTCAAAAAGACGACACACAACTCTGGAGCGGCGCGCTCTGAGCTGGAACGATTCAGTGCTGGACGTTTACAGTTTCATCATCGCAACTGAATCATTCCGTCGAAATGCGCTCCCTTCTCGCTTTCGCATCTAGGGCGACGTCGCCGACGGCGCCGCCTCATCCGCTTCACCTGACACCTCTCCGGCGCGCTCGGCGTGCGCGCCCTACCCTGGGCCTGAGTTTTCTTGGGGATATTCCGTTTCACAAATTCTATTGGTCCACCCCTGATATCATGTTATTTTAAGACCCGTTACCCGTGCCTTTCATCGATTTGCAAGGAGTCCCCATGTCCACTTCGGTCCGTTTGATCCCCGCCCGGGAAAAAATCTTCGCCCAGGGTCATCCCTGGGTCTTCTCCGGCGCCCTCGTCAATCCCGCCGGCCTGCCCGATGGCGCAACCGTCGACCTGTTAAGTACCGGCGGTGACTGGCTCGCACGGGGTTACTTCAATTCCCGCTCCCAAATCGCCCTCCGGATTTGGACCCGTCGGCCGGAGGAAACCATCGACGGCGCCTTTTTCGAAAACCGGTTCCGCGATGCCCTTCGCGTCCGTCATCTGGCCGGTCTCCATTTTCCCGATGGCTCGGATCGCCAGACCACCACCGCCTTTCGCTGGATCAATGCTGAAGCCGATGGCTTTCCGGGTCTGATCGTCGACGTCTTCGGATCGGTTTGCGTCACCCAATTCCAGACCCTCGGGGTTGAAACCCGACGGGCTGAAATATTGGACGCCCTGGTCCGCGTGGCCCAGCCCACGGCCATCATCGATCGCAGTGACAGTGAAAGCCGCGCCCGGGAAGGACTTCCTCCAGCCGGAGGCCTAATCTATGGCGCCTTACCCGAGCCTGAAATTGAATTCCGTGAAAACAGTTTGCGCTTCCGGGTCAATCTGCTCGAAGGCCAGAAGACCGGGTATTATCTGGACCAGCGGGACAATCGGCGGCGGATCGCGGATTTTGCCCGAAACTGGGACAGCCCTGAATTTTCCATTCTGAACGCCTTTTCCTATACCGGCTCTTTTGGCGTGTATCTGGCGGCGGCCCACCCCCAGGCCCGCATCCTGCATCTGGACGAGTCGGCCCCCGCCCTGGACCTGGCGCTCCGCCATCACGAACTGAACGGCACCGCTGATCGCGCGGAAATTCTGAAGGCCAACGCCTTTCAGCAGTTTCGCCGCTTCCGCGATGAACGGCGTCAATTCGATCTGATCGTCCTCGATCCCCCGAAATTCGCCGCCGGTCAGGATCATGTCGATGGCGCCTGCCGGGGCTACAAAGATCTCAATCTGCTGGCGCTCAAATTGTTACGGCCCGGCGGCCTGCTGGCGACTTATTCCTGCACCGGTGTCGTATCGCGCGAGCTCTTCCGCAAAGTCATCGCCGGCGCGGCCCTCGATGCCCGCCGCGAGGTTCGCATTCTGGCCGATACCGGCCACGGCCCGGACCACCTCCTCCTGCCCAACTTCCCCGAAGGCGAATATCTCAAAGGCCTGATTCTGCGAGTGACTTGACATGACCATCTTCATGACCTAGTATGTGACCATGAAGACGACGAATGTGGCGGAGTTTAAGAAAAACTTGAGTAGCTTTCTTGTCCTGGCTGAGCAGGGAGAAGAAATCGAAGTCCGTAAACGCAACATACCCGTGGCACATCTGATCGGTTTGCCCCACAAATCCGTAAACCGGACACGTCTGGGTTGCGGAAAAGGAACCGGTCGGATTCTGGGAGACTTGACCGAAGTCCTTCTGCCGCCCGGGCAATGGAACATGCTCCGGGGCGAGTTGTGAGTGCTTTTCTGCTGGATACCTGTGCCGTGGTGTGGGCGATTCTAGAGCCGTCCCGGTTATCGCCTCGCGCTGTTTCAGCCCTGCAAGATCCCCAGTCGGCGATCCACCTGCTCCCCATTAGCGTGGCCGAAGTGGCCTGCGCGGTTGAACGCGGCCGGCTTGAGTTGAACGAGCACTGGAAACCATGGTTGCGACGCCATGTGCAAGCCAACGGTTGGACCTATCTGGCGATTGACGCGGCCATGGTGGAAGAAGCGTACTCGCTTCCGTCGCCTTTTCACACCGATCCCGCCGACCGGCTGATCGTCGCAACCGCCCGACTGAGGCAACTCACGGTGATCACCGGCGACTCCAAAATACTGGACTATCCGCATGTTCAGACGGTCTGGTAGGCAACCCCGTATCAACCTGGCTATCCGAGGTAACGAAAATAAGCATGAAGACTCCTGCACTCGTTTGGTTCTCGCCCCTCAAAGATCAGCAGTCGCCCGAAACCACCGCTCAGGCAACCCTGAAACTCGCCGAAACGGCCGGGCTTAAGGCGCTCGCTGGACACGACCGGCTCGTGGGTATTCTCCAGCATGTCGGCGAGGGGTGCAATGCGGGCCATATCAAACCGGCCATCACCCGCGTTCTGACCGAAAAACTGATCTCGCTCAAGGCCAAACCGTTTTTGACCGGCAGCGCCACGCTTTACAAAGGTCGCCGCAGCAACGCCGTCGATCACATGATGCAAGCCTATGAGCATGGTTTCACTCCGGAGACCATCGGGTGCCCGATCATCATGAGTGACGGGCTCCGCGGGGGCGACCGGATCACCGTGAAAGTTCCCGGGGCGAAGCATTGCCCCACCGCCTATCTCGGAAGCGCCGTGGGTATGATGGATAGCCTCCTGGTGGTCTCGCACCCCACCGGACACATCGCGGCCGGCTTTGGCGCCACCATCAAAAACGTTTCCATGGGACTGGCGGATCGCGGCGGGAAAATGGCCATGCATTTCGGCGGACATCCGATCTTCAATGCCGTAAAATGCACGGCCTGCGGACGGTGCGCCCAATGGTGCCCGGTTGACGCTATCGTTATCGGCCAGAAGGCATCCCTGAGCGAAGCCAAATGCATCGGTTGCGGCCAGTGTCTTTCGATGTGCGCCTTCGACGCCATCGGATTCGAGTGGGGGACCAATGGCGAAGTGTTTCAGGAACGACTGGTGGAATATTGCGCGGCTGTCAAGGAACGTATCGGGGAGCGGATTCTTTACCTCAATCTCTGCCAGCAGTTCACCGCGGAATGCGATTGTTTCGATATCCTGCAAAAGCCGGTTTGTCCGGATATCGGAATTCTGGCATCACACGATCCCGTCGCCCTCGACGTGGCCACCATCGACCTGTTGAACCAGGCGGCCGGTCGGGATCTGGTCCAGGAAATCGGCAAACGCGGCTATGAAGCCATGTTTGCCCACGCCGAAAAGATCGGCCTCGGTTCCCGGTCCTACCAACTCAAAACGGTCTGACAGGGTCCGGCGGCCCCGTTTATGGAAACCGCCGGGGCTCCCCGAAACGATTACCGTTGGGATTCGTAGAGGCGCCTGATTTCCGCACCGGAAAACGCCCTTTTAAAAATCATAACCTCATCAATCAGTCCATCGAAATAACGTTGCGGACCGTGATCGTTCGCGCCGATGATCAGGGGGCACGGAGTCGCAAGCGTGATGCGGTCCGGGCTTTCAGCCAGCAGTTTGCCATCCAGATACAAATGCATTCCAGTTGAGTCAAGAACTCCCGCCACATGATACCACCGGTTGGCGGCGGGGCGTTTGGGGAGGATATATTGGGTATAGCCGGCGGGGAGGCCTCCCGATGATGGCCCCTGCACGAAAAACTGCAGAGCCAACCTCGATCCTCCGTAAGCGTTCTGACAGGCAAAGGAAAGGCTCGTGTTGTCGCTGTTAAATACCCAGGCATGCGCGCGCGCACCCAGAAACTGCGCAAAGGTATTGTTCACGGTTGGAAATGAACGGGGGTTAATCCAAACCGACCAGGTCATCTCGCCGGTGGAATCGACAACCGGGGTGGTAATATAGGCACGCTTGCCATCAAACTCATAGGATCCCCCCGCCGCCTTGCCCCGGGGCGACCACTTCGCCCCTTCCACCGTCAACCCGTCCGCCATGCCGGGACTGGCGAACGAAAAATACGCTTCGGGTTTATCTTTGGCGACGGGCCCGCTCACCGGTTTTGCCGGGGATGGCATCGACTCGGCAGGTTCTGCGGGAACGGGCTCGCTCTCCGGTTCCACCGGATTGTCCTCGATCCCCTTCGTTGGGGACACGGGCGGCCGAACCGGTTCCACCTTGGGTAACTTCGCTTCGACGCCCAATACCCATATCCGCGCATTTTCCTTTTCCGCCTTGACCACCTTGGCCTCGTCGATCTGGTCGCCCATCATTAATTGCTTGATCAATCCATCCAGTGCGACGGTGTACTTCTTCAGCAGTTCCACCCGGGCTTTATGGTAGGATTCCACCGTGGGGCGGCAGGCATCAGGCGCGTCGATCGGATCCGGTACCGTTTTCTCCGCGGCAAACCGCTTTTTTTCGTCAGCAAAGACCATATACGCGTCGAGTTCGCCCTCCTGCTTCATCGCCACAATCATTTTATCCAGATCTTTCCCGTATTGGACCAGCAGTCCCTGCTCTTGACGCTGGAGCGCGGCCTGGTAGGGCCCGAGAGGGGTATTTTCGGGCTGGGCCTGAAGGGTCGGGACGGATAGGCCGATGGCCCCCAGTGCGATGGCCAAAAAGAAGGTGCGCGGTGAGAAGGCCATACGGCGGAGTCTCCTTTTGAAGATGACAGAAACGAGGGTTCCGTTCTGACCTTGAAATCTACCACAAATGCGCCGGTTGTGAATTTTATTTTCCACTTGCATATTATACAGGCGTATAATAATTTGCACAGCCATGAAACCGTCCCCGATCAGCCCCAACGGCGATCCCGAACTCGGTCGCCGGCTCCAGGCGCTTCGCGCCCGCTCCGGCCTCTCCATCCGAAAACTGGCCGACGCCTCCGGGGTCACCGCCGGCATGATCTCCTTCATCGAACGCGGCCGTAATTCCCCCAGCCTCGCCACCCTGCGCAAAATTCTCACCGCACTGGGCACCGATCTCGGCGCCTTCTTTTCCACCGCACCGGCCTCCGGCAAAGGACCGGTTTTCCCTCGCCAATCCATGCCGCTCGTCGCCGACCAGTCTCGCCGCTACACGCTGGTCTTCCCTAAACACCAGGGGGTTAAGGTCGAAATGCTCGACGAAACCCAATTCCCGACCGCCCAGCCGCCCCCTTTCGA
>CAZCDO010000216.1:0-6174 GCA_964497135.1 uncultured Verrucomicrobiota bacterium | reverse complement strand
CGATCCTCGGTTACTACCACTGGTCATTCGTGGATAATTTCGAGTGGCGGGAAGGATTTGCGAAGAGGTTCGGTCTGATCGCCGTCCGACACGACGACCCGGGGCTCACGCGCACCCCACGCCCCAGTGCGTACCTCTACTCCGAAATCGCACAACAGAACGCCTTAACGAGGAAAACAGTCGAAACCTATGCCCCCCAGGCCGTTGCGACGGTCTTTGGCACGTGAAACAGACGGGGGAACAGCGGACGCTAGGCGTCAGAAGGATACACAAATGAGCACCGACGAATCTCAACAACAGGCTTCGACCCCCGAGGCCATTGAAAAAATACCCGTGAACCGAGGATCCCGACTGGTGATTCTCTCGGCCAGCTCCGGCAGCGGGCACACCCGCGCGGGCGAAGCGCTGGAAGCGGCCGCTCAGAAACTTCCCGGCATTGCCTCGGTCCGACATCTCGACGTGCTGGAATATGCGTCAGCCCTGCTCGGAGAACTCTATGCGGACCTGTACAAGCAGATGGTCAGCAAAACCCCTTCGCTGTGGGGCTGGTGGTACGACAAAAGCGATACCCCATGGAAAGGCGAACATTTCCGGGTTGCCATGGAACGCTCCCAAATGCAACCGCTCATCGAGTGCCTGCGCACTGACGAGCCCGATATCACGATCTGTACGCACTTCCTGGCATCCGATATCGTCTCCAACATGCTGCAACAGAAACAGATCAACACGCGGCATGCCGTTGTCGTGACTGATCTGCACGTCCATGCCATGTGGTTATGCCATCAGTTTGAACGGTATTTTGTTGCCACCGATGAATCGTCCTATTACCTGCGTCAGATCGGCTTTCCTGAGGATCGCATCTCCGTTACGGGAATTCCTATTCATCCGGCGTTTTCACAGCCCATGGATCGGGTGGCCCTTCGAAAAAAATATGACATCGACCCCACCCTGCCCGTTGTGCTTCTGTCCGCGGGAACCTTCGGCATGGAATCGAGCATCGTGGCTCTTCGGGCCCTCATGCACATGCAACTGCCCGCCCAGATCGTGGCCATTTGCGGGAAGAACGATGATCTCCTGACTGAAGTCGGGCATGTGACGGAAACCACACCGGCCCATTTGAAGTTCCGCGCGCTGCCTTACACCACCGAGATGCACGAATGGATGGCGATCTCCGACCTTTTTATCGGCAAGCCCGGCGGGCTTACTCTATCCGAAGCGATGGCGAGCGCCCTGCCCATGATCCTTTTGAACCCGATCCCGGGACAGGAAGAGATCAATGCCCTGAGTATTCTCGAGCAAGGCATGGCAGTGAGCCCGACGGATGTCGTTACGCTCCCCTACAAGGTGGACCTGTTGTTGCGCGAGCCGCAGCGTCTGGCCGGAATGCGGGAGCGGATGAAACAACTGGCGCAACCGCGGGCAGCCTATACAATTCTCGAATCCCTGCTCGGACCCCGGCCCTCATCGATTTGTCTCGACCGCGATTAATCGATAGAACATGACGGAATGGGAGCCGACCTCGTTCGTGATCGCCAGGGTCCCCATCCCGATCAGATTCGTGTAGGCGGGGACATTGGACCAGGCGGCGGGGGTTAAGGTCGGTGTCTGCTGGAGATGATAGGCACAGGAATTCGTGGCCGTCCAGGCAACAACCAGACCGGCGCCCCCCACGTAATTCATCAAAGCGTTAAAGGCATATTGGGCCTGGATCGCTTGTCCGGCATTGTTCAAATGAATCTTGTCGGAGGTAAAATAGGTGGTGTCGGTCCAATCGGACAGGCGCGGATCGGATCCGCAGTCGATGACGCCAATGCCCAGCGCGGGGAATTCGGCGTTCATCTGCGCGATAAAATAGGCGCGAACCGTGGCCCAGTCACCTCCGGTGGTCCGTCCGTAATATCCCTGATCGTGGGGCGTACAGGCAAAGACATACTTAAAACCCGCCGCCTTGCGGTCCAGAAAGTACTCTTTGTATTGACTGTAGAGTTGTTCCTTGGTGTAACTCGTTGTAAGTCCCCATTGGTTGACCAACTCCAAACCGATCAGAAAATCGTACGTGGTATGGTTGGGGTCGATCTGACTGGTGGCATCCGATTGCATCGCGATGATCGTCTGTCCGGGGACGCCGTAGTTCAGGAGGCTCACCGTCTTGCCGGCGTTCTGTAGCAAGGTTGCCGTCTGATTGGGAAAAGTCAACCCGCCGGTCGAGCCGGAACCCGCGATCCAACTGTTCCCGTCAAAAACAATCCGGAAATCGGAACGGGCCGGTTTATTTTCCAGGACGCACGAGTCAACACTCGCCACCACGGCGACCGCCGACGTGAACGCCACGGTTGCGGATGCCCAGGCCTGTCCATAGGAGTTACTGGCAAAACAGCGGTAATAATTGGTCGAGCCCGTGGGAACGTCGATCGAAACAGTGAAGCGCCCGTCGATTCCCGGCTCAACCTGGATTCCATTTTGCGACCGCCATAAATCGAGATTGGTCCCCTGGTCAACGGGGCCCCAGTAGAGATAGGTGAACGGTGGCGGATTACCTTGAACCACGCCTTGCAAGGTGGCGGAGAACCAGCCGACCTGCATAACCCCGTCTCCGCTACTCACCAACGGCAAACCGAAAATTTCAGCTGGGTCCGTCCACCGGTCGCCCAGCGCGTTGGTGGCATAGAAGCGGCAGTAGAACGTCGCGAGCGGGAGGCCGAGGGGCACGTTGGTGCTCAATAGACCAACCGTCGCGGGACTTGGAAACAGGTTGGTTTTCGCCCAGCCGCCCCAGACCGGACCGGGATCGTTCGTGCCCCAGAAGACGTAAGCCGTGGTGACCGCCGTTCCGGTGGAAACCAGATAGCCATTCAGAGTGGCAGATTCGGTCGTGACGTCCGTGGCATTCGAATGGGTTATGTTCGGCCGGCCGCCTTCCGTCGGGATTCCATAGGTACAGAACGTACTGTTGGACCGCTGGTTCATCCAGCAGGCCCAAATCCAGTTGGAGGAGCGGGGCACGGCGGAAAGACGTATTTCGTCCAACAGACCATTGAGGTTGTAGGCGTGGCCATCGTCGATTCGTCCGAACAGCAAGTCAGTCTCCGAATCGGTTATCGAGCCCGATAAACTTCCGGATTGCTGAACCCCGTCGAGAAACAAGTGGCGAATCCCATTTTGAAAACGAAACGCCAGATGATGCCAAACGAGGTCCGGACTGCCGTCGAAGGGCAGATACCCGCCTGCCGTGGGAATATATGAGGTGAATTTTGCCGCACTGGCCGAATAGGTCAAAAACCAACCCGAACCATAATTGGCCGGGCTCTTGGCCAGGAAACCGGCGAAGGAGGTCGTGTAACTGTCCATCTTGAACCAGGCTTCGAGGGTGAAGTTGTTGGTCAGGGCAATGGACAATTGGTGTGACACATTCAGATACGTGGTTACGGCGCCGTTCAAATGCACAGCTCCGGCGACCATGCCAACCGCTCCGGTGACGACCTCTCCATGGGCAGTGGCGGGATGACCATTGGAGGTCGCATCAGCCTGAATCGAGTGGAGCGCGTTCAAATGCCAAACCCCGCGGAATCCATTGGTCCATGTCGAGCCGTTGGTTGTGCAAGGAGGGGCTGCATCCGCCTGGCCCCAATAAGCATAAATGAAATCGTTGGTACCGGCCAGCGTGGGGACCTGCACCCAGACCCAGGAGGTGCCATTGGTGTTCCAATCTTCGATTTCGTAATTCAGGGACTGGGCGTCAGTGGCGTCGGTGAAGCGCAAATCGGCGCCATCCTCCGGGGAATAGAACTGGCGGTAATCAAATTGGGGGATCGTGTTGGATCCCAACCGAACCAGCACGGGAAAGTTGGTGAGGGTACCCTGGACGGGATTGGTGAAGGCTATTTTCATCCGGTACTGCCGGTCGGTAGTGGAGGTGGCAAAGGTGCTGACTGCGGATGTTGAGACTCCCGCACTATTCGATGCCGTTACAACATAGGAGTAGTTGCTCCCGACGAGTAACCCGGTGGCATGGACACTACAGGATCCGCTTTGCTGGCCCGCATCGAGGGTTTGGGTCGTACTGCCACCGATCAAGCCGACTTGGAACCAGACATACGGCGTTTCTCCGCCGGTGCGGGTCACCGCGCCGTTCAACCAGGCGGAGGACGAGCCGATCAACGTCGCGCCGGAGTTTGTGACCTCGGGTTGGGAGATCGTCGTGAACGTTAGGGCTTCCGACCAGGCCTCTCCGCTGGAATTGGAGACATAGCACCGATAGGTATAATTACTGCCGCTGAGCAGACCGGTCACATTCGTGCTAAACGCATCGCCTGCGCCCCAATTCGTGCCCAGGGACAGCGGATGGGGCCAGTCGCCGATCGCCTGGGTGCCGGCATTCGTTGGACCCCAACCGATGAAGACCTGTGGATTCTCCGCTCCACCCGTGCAGATCACCGTGCCATTCAAGGTGGCTTGGGTGGAACCGAGCAGGGACGCGCCCTGCGCTTGAACACTGAGGTTTGTCTCAGAGAGATACCGGACGATCACGATGCCGGAACCACCCATTCCACCGCCGCCATAATTACTGACGTTGTGATGCCCAGACCCGCCCCCTCCACCGGTATTCGGTTGACCCGGCGAGCCCCGGTTTGCACCGGTTGTGGTCCCCCCTCTTCCTCCGCCCCCCTTGCCGCCATTTCCAGGCGTCCCGCCATTATACGTCCCCCCACCGCCACCACCGGCAAACCAGCCGGGATAGTTGGTATCGCCACCGACCGTGGCGAACTGTGCATATTCCAAACCGACCCCGCCCTCCCCGCCCGTGGTAGTGGGAATTCCATTCGAGCCAAGCGAACCCGCCCCTCCCCCGCCGCCGCCGGGATAGTTGCCCCCCGCGACGGCCTCACCTCCAGCGTATCCCTGCCCGGCCGGTGATGCGGCGCCTCCTGGGTATACGCCTCCGCTGACGTTTTTCATTCCCCCCCCACCGGAACCGCCGCTTCCAGCCGCCATGGTGTTATATCCTGAGCCGCCGCCTCCGCCAACCGCGGTCAAAGATCCGAACACCGAGTTGGAGCCTTTGGAACCCGGTGAATTGATTGAGGTGGCACCCCCGGCACCGCCGAAACCGACGGTCACGGTTGTTGTTCCAGCGCCGAGGGGATAACTGTTCGAATAAATCAAGCCGCCCGCCCCCCCGCCGCCGGCAATCGCGTTGCCGCCTCCGCCCCCGCCCGCCACCACCAGCACCTCGATGTTACCGGCACCCGAAACGACGAAGTTACTGGCCGTCGCGCTGTTGGTGAAAATGTGGATGCGGTAACGACCGCTGTCGTTCGTTAAATTTCCGCCTGTGGCTTGCACGGCGAAGGTGGCTTCCGGCGCCAGCATCAATCCGGCCGCAACCATGCTTACCCACGGGCGTAGGACTGTCATTTTCGTCGGCTTTCTCCCGTATGCAGGGCGGACATTCAGGGCTGACCTTCCTTCCGCAACCGTCTGGCCAGACAAGATGACAGCCCTACCAGTCGTCATGCTGGCTGCGCACTCCATAGCGCCCCTTACCCCACCCGTTCGTCCATTAAACATCCGCCGGATGGGCGTGTCGAGAAGGATTGCGCGCAAATTCCAGCGATTGCATGGTTTTATCTCGGCGCTCAAAACACACTTACTGAAATATCCTCCGGCGATTTCATAGCCGTCTCGCCAATTTCATCTTCAACATGCTTGTAGCTGGGCAGATAGCGATAATAAACCTGTAACATCAGGGCGCACAACGTTGTGGTATAGACGTGCGAACCGGGATCATGATCGCCACCCTCCCAATGGCCATCATCCTCCTGGTTTTGCACTAATTCACGCGAGAATTGTCTATTCCAGTTGTTCCAAGTCGAGCCGCCCTCCTGGAATTTGGCCTGCGTCAGGTAATACCACCCATAAACGGAGGCCTTCCCGCCTTCAGCCGCACCCTTTACCCCATCCTTTTTTTGAGCCGGCCATTTGCAGGTCTGGTTCTCCAAATACTTGAGCCCATTTTTTACCTGCTTGGATTTGGCTTGCCCCAATAATTGCATGCACAAGGTGCCCGCCGAGGTCATCGTCCAAGACACGCCCCCCCCGCGCTTGTCATACCCCCCCCAGTACCCCCCTACCTCCCCCTCCCCCCCCCTGCGAATGAAACCTTCCCTCATCCCA
>CAZCDO010000215.1:0-6185 GCA_964497135.1 uncultured Verrucomicrobiota bacterium | reverse complement strand
AGACCGGCCGACCGACATCCTTTGGGATGGGCCTATGAAGCCGGTCAAACGGAATCGCTTATACGCTTAATTCGGCGAGATTCAAGGTATTTTCGCCGTCCCCATAACGATTCCGCCATTCCCGAACAGGGGCCGCATTCCCGCCTTTGGAGCCGGCGTCGGGTGTTTGTCGTATGGAGGGCGGGCGGCCACGACCGCCGTCTGGTGATTGTCGTATGGAGGACGGGCGGCCGCGATCGCCGCCGGGTGGTTGTCGTTTAAGGTTGATTATTTTGCGTAATACGCGAAAGTTTCTGACATGACTGAATTTTTTGACGGATTGAAACCGTGTAATTATTGGGACGGGAACGGACCGGAGACGGGTGTTCCCCGTCCCGGATATGTGACTCGGATTTCGGGCTACCTCAACAACCGGCTGGATGGAACCCCGTCGAGGATTGGGACGACATTTTTATCATTCGGGACTGCAAGTCGCGCAATGGAACTTTCCTCAATGGCCAGCCGATCAAGGTTGCCCAATTAGATGCCGGAGATGTGATTAAAATCGGCAATTCCGAGCTGAAGGTCATGGCTGAAAGCGGATCCAAGACCGAAGTTACGATGCAGCCTTGAGTTTTAGGGTTCATTCTGAATAAGTGTAGGTGATGGGTGTTTCGGGGGGCAGGCGGGGAGTTTCTCGCAGAGTCGCACCAAGTTCAGAATCCTGTTCTCTGAACCCTGTGAAACTCTGCGAGAGACTCTCCATTTTCTGGTTTCCCGACGGCGTTGAAAGGGCTCGAACTCCAATAACCCACAGTAATGCAGAGAGAGCCAGTTTTAGTTCCTGCCGGATAAGGGTGGGTTTTGGGATGGGGACAGAGGCGGCAGGCTCATTGCCACGCCGATTGGTTTGAACGGATTCTGTTCAAGACCATCCGCATTGGGGGAGGCGCTCATAGAGCGCGGCTACACCTGACGACACGCGCCGGTCACTCCTCTACTCTTCCCGGAGTCGGGCAGGAATGCCCAACTTACGCGTGCGGTCAGGCGGACGAAATCACTGATGCGCCCGCGCGGACGACCCCGCCCATATTTTCGTGGCGGACGCTGGTCTAAAATAATAGGATCATTCCCCTTTAGACGGTTGGGCTCCGCTTTGGAGTCGGGCATCTGGATCAGGAGGTTTCGATGAATATCAACATCAAGATGGCGTTGGCAGCGGTGATTCTCGCGGTGGGTATGTTTTTTTCAGCGGCCGTATTGTCGAAATTCTTTGTGCGGATTCGTCACGAAAAAACATTGGAGGTCAAGGGGTTTGCCGAAACCAATGTGGTCTCCGATATCGGCCGGTTCACCTGCCGGCTCCAATTCCGGGGGGCCAGTTTGAAAGAGTCCTATGATGGGTTGCAGGCCGGACGTGAACAGGTTCAGGGCTTCCTGGTGGGAAAAGGATTCAAGGCCGGCGAGATTTCGACGGAGCCGGTGGAGATTTTGAAAGTGGCCCGGCGCGACGAGCAAGGCCGCGAAATGAACGAGATTGAGTTTTTCGACGGGGCGCAGAATCTGGTCGTCGAATCGGGCGATGTCGAACGCATTCGCGAAGCGGCCATTGCGATCAATGAACTGATTCGGGAAGGAATTGATCTGCGGGTTTTCGATCCCGAGTTTTATGTGTCCGATTTGAAGGACGTCAAGGTGGCGCTGTTGTCCCGGGCGACCGAAGATGGCTATGCGCGCGCCCAGGCGCTGGCCCGTAACAGCCAGGGGAAGGTGGGTGCGCTGGTGTCAGCCCAGCAAGGGGTCTTTCAGATCACCCGCCAAAATTCCACCGATACGTCCGGATACGGCTTGTACGATACGTCGACAATCAAAAAAACCGCCAAGGCGGTTGTGACTTTGGAATATGCCATCGCGGCGGAACAATAAAATGAAAAAAGCAGCATCGGTATTTGCATCGGGACAATTTTCGGTGGGTTGTAACTATTGGGCCTCGCACGCGGGAACGGCCATGTGGTCCGATTGGCGGCCCCGCGAGGTGCAAAAAGATCTGGCGGGTCTGGCGCGCAATGGATTGCAGGTTCTTCGGGTGTTCCCGCTGTGGCCCGATTTTCAGCCGCTGACGCTCCTGCGTACGGCGCGGGCAACCCCCGTTGAATTCCGCTTTGGCGAACAGCCTTTGCCCGATGACGACTTAGGCCGGGCCGGGGTTTCGCGATCCGCGCTGGAACATTTTCGTTTCCTGGCGGATTGCGCGGCCGAACAAAATCTGCGCCTGGTGGTCGGCCTGATCACCGGCTGGATGAGCGGCCGCCTGTTCGTTCCGCCGGCGTTCGATGGACGGGATCCCATCACGGATCCGATGGTGGTCCAGTGGCAATTGCGGTTGGTGCGGGAATTTGTGAAGTATTTCAAGGATCATCCGGCGATTCTCGCCTGGGATCTGGGCAATGAATGTAATTGCATGGGGGCGGCGACGGCTGAACAGTCCTGGGTTTGGACGGCCGGGGTGGTGAATACGATCCGATCCATCGATCCCACCCGTCCGGTGATTTCCGGGATGCATTCCCTCCCGGCGGATCCACGATCGGCCTGGAACCTGGGCGATCAGGGGGAATTAACCGATTTTCTGACCACGCATCCCTATCCGCCCTTCACGCCCCATTGCGATGTGGATCCCATCAATACCGTCCGCTCGATTCTGCATGCGACGGCTGAATCGACCCTGTATGCGGATGTTGGGGGCAAGCCGTGCCTGGTGGAGGAGATCGGAACCTTGGGGCCGATGTTTGCGGATCGCCAGGTGGCTGCCGATTTTGGCCGGACGGCCCTGTGGTCGGCCTGGGCTCATGACCAACGGGCGTTCATCTGGTGGTGCGCTTATGATCAGGAGCATCTGGATGCGGCGCCCTATGATTGGTTCACCGTGGAGCGCGAGTTGGGGCTGTGCACGACCCACCGCAAACCCAAGCCGGTGATCCGCGAATTCCAATCGTTCCGCCGATTCCTGGAGACGTTGTCGCTGGGGCCGTTGCCGCCCCGGCGGCGGGAGGCTGTCTGTGTGCTCACCCGCGATCAGGATCAATGGGGTACCGCCTATATGACCTTTGTCCTGGCCAAATTGGCGGGATTCGATTTGACCTTTGTGGCCGCTCATCAACCCGTTCCGGAAGCGGAGCTGTATTGGGTGCCGGCCCTGCGGGGCCATCGGTTTATAGCGCGCCATCGTTTCCGGGCAATTCTGGACCGGGTCCGCGCCGGCGCCACCTTGTATCTTTCGTTGGATGATGGACTGCCGGACGGGCTGGAAGCGATGGCGGGCGTCGAAGTGATTCATCGCTCCCGGCGGGAAGGTACGCTGAGTTTGACAGGGGAGGGTTTGGCGGATATTCCCCTGGCGACGCCGTTCCGCCTGACCTTACGGGCTACTCGCGCGGAGGTATTGGCCGCCGAATCCGATGGCAATCCGATTTTCACCCGCGCGGCGTTGGGGCGGGGTTGGGTGTACTTCCTGGCCGGTTCACCGGAGAAGGCCTTGTTGGAGCGCCCCGGCGCTTTCGCGCCCGACGCCGTGCCCGTCTGGAATCTTTACCGGCAGGTGGCCGCGAAGGCCTTGCGCGGGCGCGTGATCCAATCCCGGACGGCGGCACAGATCGGGGTGACTGAACATACCATCGATTCGCGGCATCGGATCGCGGTGGCGATCAATTACCAGCCCGAAGGGCTGGAGGTGGAATTGGGGTTGGCGGCTGGCTGGCGGATTCGACGGGTGATCCGGAATCGCGGGGGCAAGCCGGAGATTCAAGCCGTGAAGGGTGCCGGGAAATGGACCGGTTTTGTGTCCGGCAATGACGGAATGATCCTCGACTTATCGAGGGGCTAGATTCCTGTACCTGACCCCGTCGAGGGGTTGGGATGACCACCACCGTACGGGAAAACGCGCCTCACACGGCGCTACTACAAACGGGAGCGACACGGCGATTGGTAGTAGGCGCGGGTGAGCGCCGTAAACGGGCGCGATATGTTTCTGACTCAAATAAAATAGTGGCGCGCTTAAATGCCGGACGGTATTATAAATGGGTTATGAAAACAGATGGGACCCGTGAATATCAGATGACCCGGCTGGACCAGGCCGCTTTGGGTCGGGCTTGGAATGAAGCCCCCTGGACGGGGGTCCCCGCTTTGCAGGTGGCGGCGTTTCACGACTCCAGCACCCCGCATCGTCCGCTGACCGAAGCGAAGTTGGCCTATGACGATCGGGGGTTTCAGCTTTTCTTCCGGGTACGAGACCATTATGTCCGCACCGTGACCACCTTGCCGCACGGCCCGGTCTGCAAGGATAGCTGTGTTGAGTTTTTCTTCGAACCCGAAGGGCGCCCCGGCTATTTCAACCTGGAAATCAATTGCGGGGGAACTCCGCTGATGTTTTTTGTCCGATATCCAACCCCGGAGGGGGGCGCCGGGAAAGCCACCCCCCTGACTCCGGCCCAATTGGCGCAATTATCGATCCGGACCTCACTGCCGAAATTTATTCCCATTGAGGTCCGCAAGCCGCTCACCTGGTGGGTGCAGGCGACGATCCCGTTTGCGGTGCTGGAGGATTTCCTGGGTCCGTTAGGCCCGCTGGAAGGGCGCACTTGGCGCGCGAATTTTTACAAGATCGCCTCGTATACTTCGCAACCCCACTGGGGGTGTTGGTCGCTGATCCGCGGCCCCCTCAGTTTTCATCAGCCGGAATATTTTGCGCCGATCCGATTCGCCCCAAGGCACACTTTGCGCTCAACCGAAGGTAGGGCGACACCTCCGGGGGAGCCGTTGGGGCTGGTTCCCGGCTCGCTCGGAGATCTCGCCCTACCCAAGATGCCCGAAAAAAACAGTGGTTTGATCGCAAAGCAGGGGAAAGGAATTCGCGCATGAAACGCATCCTGATCACTGGCGGGGCGGGATTTGTGGGGTCCAATTTAGCCCTGCGCTTGCGCGCCGAATGGCCGGAGGGCGCGGTGGTCGCATTGGATAATTTTTATCGCAAGGGATCCGAGCTCAACGTGGAACGGCTTGAAAAAGGCGGGGTCACGGTCCGGACCGGGGATGTGCGCGAAGCGGCGGATTTCGGGAATGAGCCGTTTGATCTGGTGATCGACGCGGCGGCGGAGCCATCCGTGATGGCCGGCTCCTCCGGTGATGTCCGCTATGTGTTGGATACGAATCTGGGCGGGACCCTGAATCTGTTGGAAGCGGCCCGGAATTGGAATGCGCGGGTGCTGTTTATCTCGACCAGCCGGATTTATCCCCTGGCGGCCTTGCGCGCGATTCCCCGGGTGGAAACGGAGACCCGGTTCGAAATCGCGGCGAATCCGGGGATGCCCGGCCTTTCGGCGCACGGGATTGCGGAGGACTTTCCGGTGAACGGAGCGCGAACCTTGTATGGGGCAACCAAGTTTGCCTCGGAAATCATGGCGCAGGAGTATGCCGCCCAATGGGGGCTGAAGGTGTTGATCAACCGCTGTGGCGTTCTGGCCGGCCCCTGGCAGATGGGGCGGGTGGACCAGGGCGTCACGGCGCTCTGGGTGGCGGCGCATCATTACGGACGTCCTTTGACCTACATCGGGTATGGCGGGCGGCAGGTCCGTGACGTGCTGCACATCGACGATTTTGCCGATTTGGTGATCCGACAGATTCACCGTGATTCTTTTTGGGACGGCCGCATTTACAATGTCGGCGGCGGACGCGAGATCAGTTTCTCGTTGCGGGAATTGACCCGGTGTGTGGCGCGGATCGTGGGGCGGCAGGTATCGATCGGGGAGGATCCCCAGGTTAGAACCGGCGATGTGCCGCTGTATTTGACCGACCGGCGTCGGGCGATGGCGGATTTCGGGTGGCAACCGCGGCGTAATCTGGAGACCTTGATCGGGGATACGGCGCGGTGGATGAAGGATCACGAGGCGCTATTGCGTCCCATATTTGGCGGCTAGTACGGCAATCCGTGGATCGTGTGGAGCCGGGGTGCCCTCATACGTATTAAGGTAAGACGAGATTCCGCTTAAAAAACCGATGCGGAGACGGTCGGGACGGAGCCCGACCCTCCAAAATGGTCAAAATCCCGCGTGTTTTCGTAAATGGAGGGACGCCCTCCGTGTCGTCCATCGGGTTTTCAGCTTGTGGTAACGGTTTCAGGCAGTGGTGGCGGAAACACCCGTCCCGCGTTCTAA
>CAZCDO010000214.1:0-6203 GCA_964497135.1 uncultured Verrucomicrobiota bacterium | reverse complement strand
TTAACTCTATCTGAACCCTGTGATACTCTGCGAGAGACTCTCCATTCCCTGGTTTCATCGGCTTTGAAAAGGCTCGAACTCCAATAACCCACAGTAATGCAGAAAGAGCCACAACCACCAACCTAACAACTTCTCTTCTTCCCGGCCCTCTGCTCTCTCCAACTTAACAACTGACAACTTCTCTCTCCCTCTGCGCCTCCGCTCCACGGCCATCATCGCCGATCGTGAATCCGGGCCGGATTTCCCGCCACAACCGCCCCCGCCGGCACATCTTTTGTGACCACCGCCCCGGCGCCAATCAACGCCCCCTCCCCGATGGTAATGCCGCACAGAATAACCGCTCCGGAGCCGAGCGATGCGCCTTTCCTGACGACGGTCGGAATGACCTTCCAGTCCTTCTCCGTCTGAAGCACCCCCTCAGCGCTGCCCGCTTTCGGGTATTTATCGTTAATAAACATCACGCCATGCCCGACAAAAACCCCGTCTTCAATCGTCACACCCTCGCAGATGAAGGTATGAGAACTGATCTTGCAACCCGCCCCAATGACGGCATTCTTCTGGATCTCCACAAACGCGCCAATTTTGGTCCGGTCGCCAATCGTACAGCCATACAAATTGACGAATGCGAAAATCTGAACGTCCTTTCCCAGCCGGACATCCGGAGCGATACGACAATAGTCCATTTTACAGGCTCCTATTTAGGTCCTATGATTCAGCATGGCATGGGCTTTCTCAATCACTTCCACCACGCGCAATCCCTGGTAAGCGTCGGCTTTGGGTTTCGCCCCGGTTTGAATACAGGTGGCAAAATCTTTGATGACTCGGCCCAGGCCCTCCCCGGCTTCCAGTCGTGGCGCAAACATATCGCCGGACCGATAGGTTCCCAGCGTTTGCCGTCGATCCTCCTCACTGTTGACGGTGAAACCTTTATCATAGATCTTCACCTGTTCCGAGACGTCCATCTCATCGATGATCGCCATCTTCCGGGTCCCGGCCAGCATGATCTTCCTGACCTTCACCGGTGACAGCCAATTGAAATGCATGTTGGCCGCCATTCCATTGTCCAGCTTGAGATGCAAGTAAACCTGATAGGCGTGTTCCGTCCCCGGCAACTGACTGCCCGATGCGAACACTTCTTTCACCTTCATCCCGCCCACAAAACAGTCCAAAATCGAAAGATCGTGAGGCGCCAGATCCCAAAGGACATTAACATGGGTCTGAAAGAGGCCGAGGTTTACCCGGACGGAATCGTAGTAAAGAATCTCCCCAATTTCGCCCTTTTTTAGCAATTCTTCGATCTTCATGACCGGCGACGTATACGCATAAACGTGATCGACCATCAGACAAAGTTTGTGCTTCTCCGCAAGGCAGATGAGTTTCCTGCAGTCGGCAGAGTTCAGTGCCATGGGCTTCTCGATCAGGACATGCTTTCCGGAATTCAGGGCGGCCGCCGCTATTTCATAATGGGTCTGCGGCGGCGTCGCGATGGCAACGGCATCGACGTCGGTTCTTGAAATGAGATCCTGCCAATCACTCAACGGTTCGGTGGCCGGATAGGCGGATTTCACCCACTTCCGCCGCGCTTCTGAAAAATCGGCCAGATAGGGAACCGTCAGGTTCTGGCCGTACATATTCCGGATGAGATTCGGCCCCCAATACCCGCATCCAATCAGAGCCATCCTAGGCATGCTGTTCATGGATTATCCTCGATTGAAATATTCGTTGATCTTCGCACACACATAATCAACCGACTCATTCGATAGTTCCGCATAAATGGGCAGGCTGAGACAGTCCCGCGCCAAACACTCCGCCACGGGGAATGAGCCGTCCGGATATCCGAGGTCGGCATACGCCTTTTGCCGGTGGACTGGCACCGGATAGTGCAGCCCCACCCCCACTCCGGCATCCTCTAAATATTTCTTAAGCGAATCTCGCGTTTTCGTTTGGATTGCAAAAATGTGGTAAACACTCTGGACCTCTTTGGATTCCACGGGAAGCTTGATGGGCAAACCCTTCAGTTTTTCGATATATCGGTGCGCCACCCGTCGCCGCTGTTGAGTCCAATCATTCAGATATTTAAGTTTGACCCCCAACACGGCTCCCTGGATGCCTTCCATCCGGTAATTGTATCCCACTTCATCGTGATAGTAACGAGTTGTTGATGCGTGTTCCCGCAAGGCTTTGGCTCTTTTCGCATAATCCTCGTTATCCGTCAGCAAGGCCCCGCCTTCCCCAAACGCTCCCAGATTCTTGCCGGGGTAAAAGCTATAACAGGAAATGGCTCCATACGACCCGGCCTTCCGGCCTTTGTAGATCGCACCATGCGACTGGGCGCAGTCTTCAACAAGGGGGATGTTTGCATGGCCGCAAATTTCAACCAAGCCATCCAAATCCGCCGGATGTCCATACAAATGGACGGGGATAACCGCCCGGGTGCGGCTTGATAGCGCTTTTTTCACGGCCTCCGGACTCATCGTATACGTATCGGGATCAATGTCGACCAGCACCGGTTTTGCTCCGACATAGGATATCGCCCAAGCGGTCGCAACAAAAGTCATGGCGGGTGCGATCACTTCGTCGCCCGGACCGATCCCGAGCAATTTCAACGCAATATGCAAGGCCGAGGTTCCGCTGTTCAGGGCAACGGCCTGTTTGACGCCGCAAAACTCGGCAAATGACCGCTCAAAGGCCGCCACCCTAGGGCCCAAGCAGAAACTGCAGGTGTCAATGACCTCGGCAATGGCTTGATCAATTTCTGTCCTGATCGGTTTGATTTGCGCTTTCAGATCCAGATACGGTACGTTCATGTTCACTCCTGCCTGGTAAATTGCGAGATCTGGGATCCCGCCGCAACATTAGCTTTTTCCGAGAACCTCTGCGTACATCCCGATGTACTGATCAATCACTACGTTCGCCGAAATCGTCTGCACTGCCCAGTCGCGCGTTCGCTTTCCCCGGGCGAGTCTCGTTACGGGATCCGCCAATCGGGCCAAGGCCCTTCCCAGCTCGTTGACCTTCGTCATATCGATGATCTCAGCCTCGGGCCCGCCGACCCAACTCACCCGTTTCCAGTTATGCAGAATGCACGGTAATCCCGTTGCTGCAGCTTCCGCCGTCACAATGCCATAGATTCCGTGGGTCACACAGAAGACAAACACATCCGCCATCCGATAGACATCGGGCATGGCCTCGTGAGGCAGATCGGTGATGATCCGGCATCGATCGCCCAGCAGCCGCCGTCCCAAACTGCGAAGCTCATCGGTTTGGTCCGTTTTTGCCCCGACGATTACCAGCAACCCTTTTTCCGGCGGATGGGCTGCAAATTCATTGATCAGGTAATCGATTCGCTTGAATCCCTTTTCAATGGCCCCGACGGACAGGACCACAAACCGATCCGCTGGAATATCATATTGCTTTCTCAAATTGATCCGGTCACCCGGACGGAATCGCTCGGTATCGACGAAATTGGGAATGGCAAACAGTTTGCCGGGGTAACCGGATTCAACCATCTCTTTGACCCCCTCCTCATCCAGTTCCTGTACCACATCATACCCGTGTTTACGCTCGGCCTTTTCCTCCGTCCCATCCGCAAAAATCGTTACCGTTTTAATCCCGTTTCGCTCCTTGTAGCGCTGCACATGCAACCCAACCAGGGGATCCTGAAAATGAATGATGTCATAGTGGGCCAATTGCCGCCTGAGATTAAGCGCAAATGTATAGGATTCCAGGGCATAGGGAGTCGCCAGGGGCGTCCTCCATTTCCCTTTGAAATTCACACCCGTCAGCCATCGACCCATCCGGGATCTTCGCGTAATACAGGGAACCACCACCTCGTAGGGAGCCTCGACGCGCCCCGCGCCCTTGAACAAGGTGACGTTGACCCCCTTGGCATAAAGGAGTCGGGCCAGGTCCGCGGCCCACACCTCAATCCCGCGCTTGATGTGTCCCAATCCGCAACAGGCAATCGCAATTTTCATAATTTTATTTCTGAGCAAGCGAAAATAACTGCTTGATCCAGAAGACTTTAAACCGCCATTTCCGTCGGTGCGGATCCACTTCGAAAAGCTTGTTTTCGTGCCCCCGATACGGCTGCAGAAACGACCGGTATTCAGCCGCTTCCTCAGTTTCGCTCCAAAATGCCTCTTCAACCGGAATCAACCCCGACCCGCGAAAAACAGATACCCCGGCTTCCAATGTCAAAGTTTCATCCCAAGGGCAATTAAAATGACAACCGGGCATCTCGACCCAGGATGTTTTACGGCGAAACCGGAGTTGGTTCCCCGCTTGATAGACCATCCACGGATGGTGGAAAAATCCACAATACCGGGGATGATCGATTCCACGCGTTTGTTCCAAGAGCCGTGAAGGCGTGACAATAATCACCTGACGACAGACGCGCTGCAATTCCCGAACGGCCGGAAGAGGATCGCGTAAATCTTCCAGGCAATGACTGCACAATCCCCAATCGAACTGGTGATCTGCAAATGGCCAGGGGTTTCCTCCACACAGATCGAAAACGGTATAATTCTCCGGCATCCAATGAGGGGGCGGACCCGGCATCGCTGATGGCCTTCCCCAAGTGTTCTGTCTCAAACGTTCGGCTTCGAATGGCTGAATATCGAGGATATGCGTGGCTCGATAATGCGGAGCGGCCCCGCCGCCGACATCCAATAAAGTGCCGGACAGAGAATGGAGTTCATCCAGAAGCGTCGGTGGCATCCATTTATTTTTATAGGTCATATTTGATTTTTATCTTGTCCTAACCTTCGGCGATGCTTAGAGCGGGAGATCACACCTTACTTGAGAAAAGACCCTTTAGATGGCCCACCGGCCTGTGTACCCAGGGCTTGGGCCAGTTCAGTGATGACTTCATTCACGGGTATTTGCCGGATGCAATCATAGTCCGGTTGAGAACACTGCCAATGGCAACCCTGGCAGGGGAGCGGTTTGAAAACCATTCGGTGCTTATCGGAATTCGCCCAGGGAATCCATCGGCCATAATCCCCCCCGCCCATGATGACCACGCTGGGGGTTCCCGCCACAATCGCCGCATGTAATCCAAAGGTGTCGTTCCCGATGCACGCCTGGCACTTTCGGAGAAAGAGAATCGCCTGACGCGGATTGAGTTCACCCATCAGACTCCAGATTCGAAAGGGGGCCGTGTGCGGGGCCTTCTGGGCCAAGGCCAAAAATCGCGCCCGATCCTCCCCCCCGCCCAACAGAACAACCTCCAGACATCGCCCCCCAAAAAGGGAATCCGAAAGGCGGGGACCGCTCACTTCTTTCAGCAAGGCCTCGAATTTTTCCAATCCCCAATCCTTCTGTTTGAAGCGTGCGCCCGGACATAGCGCCAGCCGAAAAACACCCTCCGGTTTCCCAGGCGAGTGGGACTGGATCAGCGAATCAACCCATTTTTGATCATCGTCAGTGAAATGGATTTCGGGGAGAATGTCTGCCCGGGTCAGGGGGATCGATCCAGGGGCCGTCACACCCATTTCCGCCAGAAATCGCGCCAGGTCATCCAGTTCGTGCGCGCCCGGTTGGATTGGAACGGCCTGCGCAATGGTGGCGGGGGGTAGAGATCGTTGCGTTTGCGGTACTGTCGCGCGTGACTCTGCGTCGGCGGTAAAGTGCCGGATCCATTTCGGCCTTAATGCCGCGGAGAGGTCGAGGATGAGATCGTTTGGAACAGGCCCCAAAACAATGACCTGTTCATAGGTTCGCCCCCCCAGTCCGATGGCGAGCAACAACCGTTCCAACCGGCATCGCAGAGAGGTGTCGCCCAAACGATGGAATTCCAGGGTCCAGATTTTGCACACACCGGGTAAGGTACAAACCAACGAACGACTGCTTTTTGAAACGAGCAATTCGATGCGGGAATCCGGGTAATGGCGAATCAGCCGTGCAGTCGCGCCGGTGGACAGCAAGGTGTCCCCCAGCGAGCCCCCAAGGATGATCAGGATGCGGCGCTTCGAAGCCACCATGCGCCGGATCAGGCGAAGGGGCCAAGCCCCGGCATATCCGAGCCTGAGCCATAACGGAATGGGTTGTGTGGTCTCCATCTATTCGCCTTGACATCCTCGACTGAACTTTTTAACGCTCGAAGCTCTACGTGAGAAATTTCCCGCTTCATCGTCCCGGAGGCGGGGAAGCTCTCGCAGAGTTCCTCTGGGTTCAGATCCTTGTTCGCAAAGTGAGAAGGG
>CAZCDO010000213.1:3941-6223 GCA_964497135.1 uncultured Verrucomicrobiota bacterium | reverse complement strand
GGGCATTCGTTCCGGCGACGGGATAGGATAAGAGCGGCGGCGGGGGTTTCGGAGACGGGGGCGGGGTCCAGAACGAGGATGGGTTGTCCGGGGGGGTGACCGTGGCGCACCCGCAGAACCAGAGTAGGAACAGGGTTAGCCCGGCGGTATTCCAAGAGTCCAGTATTCCAGGGGTCACGGGGTGGGCGGATATTCTGTTCATGGCGCTTTCTTTGGCCGGCCGGGCGACTTGGGGGTGGCGGCGGCAACGAGGCCGGCGACGATTTCGCGGACATAGATATCGGGCGGACCGGAGCGATAGCCGAAAATATGCTCGCAGAAGGCGTAGTGGGCCAGAGCGCCGATGAGGGCCTGGGCCTGGGCGTCGGGGTGTTTCATGACCAGCCGGCCGCATTTGATTTCAGCCCGGAAATAGGCGGCCAGTCGGCGCATATTTTCAACCGGCGGCGGGGGCGTCCCCGGCGGAAGGGAATGGTGGAGGGTAATGCCGCTGGAGCGGATCATCATGGTTCGCGGAAAAAGGATTTGCAAACGGCGCAGGAGGTGACGCCCGGTGAACTCCAGATTTTTCCGGATATCGCCGGTTCCAACCGATTGCATCAGTCGGTCCACCCAGGGGGCATCGCCGCCTTCCGATTGCAGGGCGGCGAGGAAGAGGGCGTGTTTGGTGCGAAACCGTTTGAAGAGGAGCCCTTCGGAAACGCCGGCCTGGCGGGCGATCGAGGCGGACGGGGCGGAATAGCCGTGCCGCAAAAAGACGGTACGGGCCGCCGCAAGGATCGTTTCATCCCGAATGACCACCGGACGCGACATGGTTTTCTTCCTCGATTGATAAGTAAGCGCTCACTCATTAATAAAACCCGGGCCGGATGTCAAGCCGGGAAAAAGATGACGACCACGGTCGGGCGCAGGATAAATTCCGGGGAAATGGAGAAAAGCCTCATTATTGGGCCTGTGAGTATTTTCAAAAGATTGGATGGACCGGCGAAATCGGGGGATCGGATCCTCCCCCCGCTCTCCGGATCGGATTGTTTTCACGCAAAGGCGCAAAGGTCGCAGAGTGGGGCGCGAGGGGGAAAGCCAAGCCGCGAGGTGAGCGCTCACGGGGCGTGATCGTGCACCTCGCGCCTGAGCCCGTTTAACGAGGCGCGGTGGTCCCGAACGAGCCGCCGCGCGAGGCACCCGCCGGCCTGGCGGCGGGCTCGTCGCGCGGCTATCAGGACCTTGGCGAACTCAGCGGCTTTGCGTGAGCATAATGGGAGTTCACACCTTTACGGCGTTGCCGAAGAATTTTGTCTTACACCCAGCACGGTCATCTGTCAGGACGTTGAAGTCCCTCCCGAAACGGTGAAAGCTATCTCTGGGGGGGGAGGGGGGCTCCGACCCCGGCTTCGGGGAGAAAGTGCAGAGCAGAGCCCGCCGTGCGGAGCCGTCGGGCCACCTCGGAAATGCACACCCACTGAATCGTTCCGGTTTTTTTAAGAAGGAGCACCGCCCTTGCCCCTTGAGGGAGAAGGGGGTGAGCGGTGCGGTGCGAGGTTGCTCTTCAGGTTTTCTCGATTGAAATTCAAGCCCCACGGTGCTAACATCATCGCCAATGGGGGATCTGGGGTCGCACATGCAACCTCAGGAAGGGAGGGAAGGGGTATGCCTGTTATCGCGCGGTTCTATGGCATTGTCGTGAGGATGTACTTCCGGGAACATGGTGTGCCGCATTTCCACGCCATTTATGGCGAATATGTCGGGGTTTTCGACTTGGCGGCCCTTAAAATGATAGAGGGCGATCTTCCCGCTCGCGCTCAGCGGTTAGTGCTGTCTTGGGCGCGTAGGTACCGCCACGAGTTGACCGGAATGTGGATGCGGCAGGAATACGGACACTTGCCGGGTTTGGAGTAGGCCGAATGAAAAGCAATAAAACATATCCGCTCATTGCCGATGTCAAAGCCCAACCGAACCAGCGGCTATTGGTGCGGTTCCGCAATGGTGTAAAGAAATTGTACGATTGTACGCCAATTCTGGCCCTTCCGGCTTTCGAGTCATTGCGCAAGGATGAAGCGTTGTTTCAGCGCGCCCACGCCGATAAGCACGGTTATGCCGTCATTTGGAATGACGAATTTGATCTGGCGGAGTCCGAGGTCTGGCTCGGTGGGACCTTGGTTCGGGAGACGCGGTCTGGGTACGGTAAAAAGGAAGGCCGGAAAGCGGCGGGAATATCCCCGAAAAAGTCGAAACGTCCTGCGGTAATGAAAACGAGCCGAAAGAAACCCAGCGCCTGAAGTTCC
>CAZCDO010000213.1:0-3841 GCA_964497135.1 uncultured Verrucomicrobiota bacterium | reverse complement strand
GAGGGAAGCCAGGGCAACCCACCCCGGCCTGCGGCCACCCCTCCCGAGGAGGGGACCCAGCAAAAATTGATCCCCTTCCGAGGAGGGGATTCGGCGGAAATTGATCCCCTCCAGCGGAGGGGTCCGCATGGCGGGGGGTGGGTGAAGGGGAATGGCGGTGGTCAAGTCCTGGTTTAAAGTTGTCTCTTGAACGCTACTCTTTCCATTCACTTAGATCCTTCTCAGAAGGGGGCATCTCCCGCTTATCTATTTCACCGGCCAGGATGCGCGGAAGGGATCGTCATACAGCCCGATTTCGTCAATCGGAATCGGCCTGAAACCGATTCGCTGAAAGAGCGGGGCCTTCTGTTTAAAACGGAAATCGTCCCGGGAGGCATTCACAAACCCCGGATCGTCCTCGGTATAAATACCGTTTTCCATCATCTCGAGATGGGCGGAATTACCGGTCACGGGACGCTCGCAACGAAAGAAGATGTTGCGCCAGATATCATTTTTGGCGGGCTCATCCAGCATCGTTAACAGGGCGGGATACCGCGCGCTATACCGTGCATCCAGATAGAAATCGGCGGGCTTTTGTCCGTCCCGGAGCATTTTCCAGACGCTGTTCTGGGAATACCATCCACCGCTGATGGCCTGCCGGCAATCGATGAACAGATTGTTATCCAAAAGGTTGTCCCGTCCGCTGTTCATCTGCACGCCGCCAAAATTGCCCTGGGCCGCGCGGCGGAAGATATTGCCATAGACGAGCATCCCGCTGATCGCATCGTCGAAGCGGATCCCCGCCTGGCCGTGAACCGCAACTTCGGTCCCGGTCTTGCCGATCCGATCGAAATCATTGTAACGGAAGATCACGCCGCGATAGGTCGGATTTCCGTACAATTCCATGGCGCCCTGATCGTCCGACTCCTGGACCGCGTTGAACACCCGATTGTATTCGATCACATGATCGTTGCCTTCGATCCGCATCGCGCTCGAGGGGCAATCGTGGAAGAGGTTATGCGCCACCCGCTGGCCCACGCCTTCGAGTTGGATGCCGGGGGTATAGGTTCGATCAATTCGCCCGAATGAATAAAAACGGCAGTTCTCGACAAAATGACCGGCCGGGGTGAGGGTCTTCCGGTCGCCCCCCAGCACCTCGGCGGCGCGCCGCCCGATCGTGTGCAAGTCACACCCGAGGAGGCCATTCTGCCGGCCGCCGTTGATCGATATCCCGTTTCCCGCAAACCGCTTCACCGTACAGCCGGCGATCAGGCAATTTTCGCTGTCCGTCAGCTGGATGCCGTTAAACCGGCCGAGGTCGAATTGCAGGCCTTCGAAGCGGACCTGCGAGACGTTCGCCATCGTGATCATGGGTTTTGAAAGCAGCCCGATTTCAACCGTTGCCCGGTTGATATCCGAGGGCGGATAAAAAAACAGGAGGCCGGATTCGCGATCCAGAACCCATTCGCCGGGTGTATCGAGCTCCTCCAGAAGATTGAAGGCGTAGAAAATGATGCCCTGGTGGGCGTCCATTCCTGCCCCCTGGCCATATTGGTAGGCCTCGGCCGTGGTGATGGTTTTTGCCGCGGGATCGATGGCCGCCACCTTGATGGTTGCATCCGCCCATAAGTATTTGAAATAGCCAAAAAGCCACGCATCTTTGGCCTTCGTCCAACGGGCCGGCCGGTCGTCACTGTATTCGATGACCGACGGCAGGCCTTTATCCCGATCGCCCGGCTGGACCAGCTTTTTAATTTGAACAAATCCTGTGTTCGGCCAGCGGGCCAGTGTCATCGGTTGGCCATTGAAAAAAAGTTCGAGCGTGGGCGGGGAAGGGGGTTGGCCAAAGCCGCGAACTTGAAGCCGGCCGGTATCGGTGATCCCCAATGCTTTGAGATCGCACTGCATGACGTGGCCCCTGGATTCCGGTGGGAGCCGGTCGAGGACGGCGTGATCGGTGACCGGCTTAAAGCCGGAAAGTCGGATTCCGCCATAGAAGGTTGCGGTCCCTTTCTTTTCGGCGCGGTAGATGATGGGCGAGGATTCCGAACCGGAGTCCTCCGCGGTCAGGGCCAGGGTTTGGGTGACGGGATATTCACCCGGCTGGATGATCACCCCGATGGCGCCGCTGACCCCTCGGGCCTTGATCCCGCGGACGGCGTCACGGGCGCGGGTCAGCGTGGCAAATGGTTTTTTCGCAGTGCCGTCATTCGTATCGCTACCGTCGGGTGCCACATAAACGGAAGCCGCGAAGCGGGAGATGGGCGCGACCTTCACGCGGGAGGCCAGGGGATCGCGGGGGGGAAGACCCTGTGCGATGCGCGCGAGTTCATGGGCGCACTCCCGTGCTTCGTCCCGATGGACCACCGGGTAGGACGTCTGGGCGCTGATGAGTTCATATTCCTTTTTCGCCGCATCGTTGTTATCTTCTGCCAGGTAACTTTGCGCGATGCGAAGATGGGCATAGCTCTGGTAGTGGGCCGGAGCGGTCGCCAGCGCCAGTACCCGGGCATATTCAACGCGGGCTTTCGGGAACTGTTTCGCGGTCCAGGCCGCAGTCGCCGCGCGGAATAGCTCCTGGATCGCTTCGCGGGTATCCAGTGCCAGGGATTCGTCCGATGCCGTTACTCCGTATTCGTTTTTCATGATATTGAACTCCCGGTTGATCTCTGGGCGTGCCAGGGCACGCCGGACTATCCGCACTTCATCCATCCATCCCCAATAGTTATGCCAGCCGCTCCCGATCGTCAAGGTCCCGCCCAACGAAAAGTCGCCGGTAAACGTCGCCGGCAGGGAGTCTTCGCTGCGCAATTGACCATTGAAAAAAATCCGGACGCTCTTTGCGGAGCGATCGCAGATCAGGGCGATATGGGTCCATTCATGGGCTTTGATGGCGACCGAGGTGCCGCCGCTGGCCGCCTCAATTTTTCCCGCCGGATTCGTGTAACAAAAATAATAGCCGACCGTGCCGGGGCTGAATAAGTCAAGGACCAGATAGGCACCCGGGTAGTCTCCGCAGGCAAACAGGCGCCGCTGATTCTGTGGATCCACTATGGACATTTGGATGGGATTTACCCATGCCAGGAAAGACCATGACTTCGTGCCCAATCGCTGCTGGGGGGGCAACTGGACCGATACCGTGGAGGTGGGCGTGCCGTCGAATCCGAGGGCTTTGATCGCGCCCTGCGTTATCCACTGGGCTTTAACAAAGCCATCGAGCCCGTTCCCGGAGAAGTCTTTCGTCAGGGACCCATGGCCTTCATCGCCTTTCCAGTGGATCAACAAATCCGGTTCCCCGGCTTTAAGCGGGAAGGGCAGAATCAGGATGATAACCGCCATACAGGTTTCAAGGAGATGTTTGGGGTGGGTCAATATCGTTCCTTCCTGCCGGGGTTATTCATCGATCCCAGCGTACCGGAGGAAGGGATGGTTGCCAATGAAGAAACGCGGGCCGACTGAACCAATAATATCTTGTCCCTGAAAGGACCTGCCGCTAATCTATCCAAGCATTCCTATTTGAAAGCCGCCTCTCATGAAAATCATCGACGTTCAAACGCATCTGTTGACCGGGCCGTGTACGCTGGACCCGTTTCTCTCGCAAGCGCGGCGCGTGCGCAGTGCGGCTTTTATTGAGATTCATACCGATCTCGGGGTGCTCGGACTGGGCGAGACCTATGCCGGGTATTTCTGCCCGGAGATGGTTCCATCCATTGTCGAGTTCTTCAAGCCGATCCTGATGGGGCAAGGAGTGGACGATATCCCGGAACTCTGGCGGCGGATGTACCACTGCGGCAACTTCTGGTGCCGGGTCGGGCTCGGGGTCTCCGTTCTGAACGGGGTCGAGGCGGCCCTGTGGGATCTG
>CAZCDO010000212.1:0-6271 GCA_964497135.1 uncultured Verrucomicrobiota bacterium | reverse complement strand
TCTTCCCCATCATGGCCATTGTCCTTGGGGATACCATGCACTATACGCCGGGATATGGGCCTGGCACCCATGTGTACTGGGGGTACGATGGCCTTCCTACCCACTACATCCTTGGGGATCACGAAGCATTTCATATTCCACAGGAGCGCAAATGGGGTCCGGCGTTCATTCCTGCCTATCTCATTTCGGAACTATTCCCGGGGGTTAACCCCTTCGAGGCTGCAGCCGACACTGCTGCTAAAAACGCATATCAGGAGACGTACAGGAAATGAGTACCTTCCGGGGCTGTGCAAATTTTCTTACGTCCATGGTTCTGGGCCTTGTGATCGGGGGCTGTAGCCCTGAAGGCAAGGGGGTTTTCTGCAATGGGCTTCAGAAACCCATCACTGTGACGATCACCAGTTCCCTGCAACCGACCCGCTCAATCACGTCGGTCATTCCACCTGGCGAAATGAGGGCCTTGTCTGGACTTCGTGCCGTCGACTTGGTCACAATTACGGTAGATGAACCACGAACCAATTTTACACGTTGTCTTCATGCGGCAGACCCGGACCATCGCTACTTTCTTCCAGGCGAACATGAGTTATATTTTCTCGTGACTGATGGCGATGTCTATCGCATTACACGGGTGCTTCGCAAACGCTGGCAGGACCACAAAAAAGAAATCCAGGTATCCGACGGCGTCCTTCCGTTACCCTTTGCACATCACTGAATGCAAGTTGATGAGATCGGTTTACCCTATCCTGTCCCCATCCAGCGAGATTCGGACAGCTTTTGAGGTGAATTTGGTCGTTTTTGGGGGTGCCCTTTGGGATTGAACCGGTATGAATGTTACACGAAGCCGAGTTCCCGGGATGAATTTCTATCCAACGCCCATCTTTTATCCGCAAATGACGACGGGTTCCAAGGCCTGGGCAAATTTGCCACTCCCTGGGTTACGATGCCGTTTGGCGGTTGCTGACGTGTCGGAAACCCGCCAACTCCCAATGACCTTTGGAAATGTTGTTTTTCGGACGACTTGAGGCGGGTTCCGCTCCCGTGAAGGGGTTTTCCCCGTCTTTTTAGCCCGCAAATAGCAATTCGGTTCCAGGGTCGGGCAAATTCGCCACACCCTGGGATACGGATGCCGCCCGGCAGATGCCGCGTACGACCGTGTTCAGTTCCAGAACGGCCTGATCGGGGTGGCGGGCCTTGCCATTGGGTTGGGCTCTGGGATTGTGACCCTGGCTCGGATCGCGGCGGGTTTGATGTGCTATTTTCTGCCTAATGATGGAGGGTATTCCGAGCAGGTCGCTGAGGACAAGAAGGCGTGGTGGAAGTCTTTGTCCAGTGAAGACAAGGCCGCCTACAAGGCCCACGAAAAGCGTAAGCGGGACTACATCAAGTTACGGGAGCGGCTCTACCATGAGGTTCGGCGGCGGTGTTATGCCGATTTTCTGAAATTGTTGCCTGCGACTTCGACTCTTCGCGACTATCGTCAGCAGGAGATCGCCAATGAGGTATGGAAGGAGTGGCATCTGGATGACTGGAGCGATGTTCGTAAGTTCCCTGAGTACGAGCAGTACAAGATGCAGTTATTGCCGTCCAATGGTGGGGAACTGGAACGGGCTCGGTTCATGCCGCGGGCTCCGGTGTGGACTCCGCCAAAGTGGCGTTGAGGGAAGGCGCCGCCCAAGTCGAACCTCGTGCGCGCCAAAGGAGTGGATATTATGCAGAGCGACCCGACCGACAATACCAAGGCCCCCATTCTGGATCGCCGTCAATGGCGCCACCATTCCCTGATCCTCATCGCCTGTTCACTGTCATTTACGCTCGGATGGTGGATCAATAACTACTGCCTCAAAGATCGGGTTTGCGAAGAAGGGATGCGGCGGTTCCAGGAATTCCTGATCGTCGCCGACAGCCATGGCCGCCACGTCGCGCACCCACGGCACGATGCTGCTGGCGTCCGGCCTCGGGATGGAAATACGACGCATACGCCGCCGCAAGGACGGGTCAACGTTGGCCGGCTTCGTGCTGGTGGCAATTATGTTGGTCGTAGTCATGCAGTCGATCTGGCGAGCCAAGTACCTGGCAATATCAGGTTGCATCATGTCCAAGTCCTCTATGAACAACGGGACGTCCCCCCATAGTCCCGTTGCCCTGCCGATCTCGGCCGTAAGCGCCCGTTTGTTGACCTTGGCCACATCCAGATACACGGAGCCCCAGCATCCGCAGGTCGTCTCTTCGAACTGGCGGCAATGGGAGCAGTCGCAGCATGGCTCGACTCGTCCCGGCTTCCACCGCTCGCATGCGATGGACTTGGCGATGAGTCGGCCAACGGTGGTCTTGCCGCTCCCCGGCTCGCCGGTCAGCAGAATTCCACGCGGGAGTTCGTGGCGCGCCATCCATCCAGTCACCAGGGCCACGATTCCCGGTTGTCCGTGCAGGTCCGCAAAGCGCTCGGGGCGCAGGTCGAACTTCATGTCATGGGTGTTCTTCATTGCGCTGCCTCCGCCGTGGCCGCTGAACGCGTGCGCTCGATCAGCCTTGTGACCTTGGGCACGTGATTGAGAAGAACGTTGGCGATGTCGGCGACGTCGGTGTCCAGGCACTTGGCAACCACTTGGTCGAGCAGTTCGACGATGGCATCAAGCGCCAGTCTCGACTGGCGAATTGTAGCCGGAATATCGACTGCCTCGGGGCTGAATTGCAGCCGACTTCTCTCTGCCTGGATTTGATCTGCGACGCCGTCGATGGCGGTGCTTCGACGGGACGGCTTTGGCGTTGTTTGGTGCTTGGGAGCACGCTGCATGTCGCGAAGGTGACGTTCGTAGCGGTCAAGGCGTTCCGTCACCAGGTTCCCCAGTCGGGGGACGTTCATGCGGGGCGTAGATGTGGCCACGGCCTTGGCGGCATCCAGTATCAGGGTTCGGCGTTCGGCTTCGTTCTCGACCCTGTGGAACCGCGCCAGCACCCGCATGTGCGAGGCAGTGATGTTCGGGGCCACGGTCTGCAACTCATCGCTGAGTTCCACGATGGTCCTGTGTACATGCCAACACTGCCGCAAATACTCCGGGGTGAATGGCAGGTCGGGGTAGTCCTTCATCCTCTCAAAGGTCTCCTCACCGTACTTGATGCCCCCCTTCTCAGCAATCAGGCGGTCTACGATCCTGCCTAGGATCGACACCGTCTTATCGTGGTGCTTGGCAACCCGCTTGACGTTCTTCAGGAAGCGCTCCTCTGCCGCGGTCAGCACGGTCAGGGTATGTGCCTTGTCATCGTTCTCGATGCAAACCACGGTCGGGGCCGTCGCGGTCTGCGTTGTCGTTGCCGTTTCAGTCGCTGTCATGGTGGCCTGCGGCACCGACTCCTCATCGACATCCACTTCCGTATATAGTGTCCTGCTCATGTTCTAATTGATCCTCCGTTGTTAACCACTTGTCGGAACGCGATGGCGCCCGCCAATACCCAAACATCCTTCTCCAGCGTACTGACATTATACAACGGTTCTCATTTTTCGACCGCGGACGCCGTTTCGGCACGCAGTCAAAGGCATAATTGAGGTCCAGGGAGAACGCTGTTTGTCGGTGCAAACTATTTAATGACAGTGTATTAAGCGAAATTGGCGCGACTGTTGCGCGGTGCGCCAATAAAGATCACCAGGAACGGAAATCTAGTGGTAAAAAGGTCCTAACTGGCATTCATATAGGGCATTGGCATAAAAAGATTTCGAGGTTTGGGTCGAAATCGACCCTGGGAAACGGTTATTGAAGCCGGTTTAGCGCGGCATAAGCGCCGCCGCGCATCCGCACGCCATGAAACCGCCAACTCCCCTTGGAATCTGGCGCAATGCGTTTGGTTGTATAATGAGGGTACGGATCGGTGGAGGCGGTCGGCTCAATCCATTCCGATAGTATTGGTGATGTTGCAAACCATGAGGAACAACGATGAAAAAAACATTGAACAAAGCAACGGCGGAAAGGGGGTGGAGCGTTCAGCCGCTGGTTAAGATGGCGGGGGTGGCGTCGTGAAGACCACCACTTACAACCTGGCAACTCCAGACGCCATTGTGAAATTCTCGCCTATTAACCCCAAGTTGGCCGTTGCGCCAATCCCACTCCTCAACGACCATAATCCTGGTTCTGATTGGGTTGACACGGTCGATCTACCCAGCCGCCCCGCCCAAAATCGGGTGCAGATCATCTCGATGAGTTGGAGTCATTTCCCCTGTGGCTCGGAGGGTGGGGGAGAGTCGCAGTCGCGTAGCCAATCCCTGGAACCGATCCTGACGATTGGCGGGGCCGCAAGGATGCTCGGGATGAGCCAGAAGCGTTTTGCGAACCTGATTTCCGAGGAAAAAGGGCGGCTCGGGCGGATGCCGGACTTCGTTTGCGATGCCGGTGGCAGAATGAGGAAGCGAATCCTCCGTGATGAATTATTGGAATGGGCAAAGGCAAAGGCAGTTAGGCGTGGGCGACCGCTGAAACGGACGCCACAAACGGGACGGCTATAAAATGAGTGACTATTGCAAAGAGAGCGATTCGGACAGCCGCCAGACGGATTGGCCCAAAGGCCTTTACCGGCGGGGGGACTCGTTCCGCTTTCGTAGGATGGTCGGTCGCCACCACGTTATCGAGGTCTGGGGTTCCATGCCAGAAGCCGATGCCATCCGCAAGGCCGCCCGCTTCAATTTTGACTTGGAAGAGGGTCGCCTGCCGGTGAAAGAACAGGCCACACGCGAGATGACCTTTGCCGCCTTCGCCCGAGAGGTCTGGCTGAAGAAGAAGGCTTCAGAACTCTGTCCCAGCAGCCTGGCCAGATACCGTGCCGTGACGGATCATTTTATTGATTATCTTGAAAAGGTCAGGGGGTTGCGGTCGGCTGTTTTAAGCGCCATCGGATATGAGATCGCCTCCGACTATGTGTCGCACCGAGCTTCGACCCCGCTGATGCCCAACGGACAGAAGAAATTCACCCGAGCGATCCGTCATGGGGCGGCCAAGAAGACGGTGCATTTCGAGCGGGAAATCCTGTTCCAGATTTTCAAAGAGGCGGCAAAGCGAGAGTTGATCAAGAATAACCCGTTCGAGGATGTCCGTCCCAAAAAACCGAGCACCCATGAGATTAGGGCGGGCCATCATCCTCTTTCGGTTGAAGAAGAAAAGGCATTGTTGAGCGCGGCGGCGGAAGTGGACCGATTGAGGGACGACACGGAAAATCCCAAGTTCCGGGACATCGTTCTATTCCTTATAAGCACAGGTTTGCGGGAGGATGAAATGCGGCACCTCGAATGGGTCGACATTGACTGGAAAGAGGGGCTGATCCAAGTCAAGCAGAAGTGTGTCGAGGAGACCCGGATCGTATCCATTCCTGAAACTGCTGTTCCCGGTTTACGAAAGCGGCTTGCGGGTAAGGCCCCTCTGGACCCCGTTTTCAAGAGTGGTGAGGATATTGAAGCCTTCGGTGTTCGGCTCAACATCCGGGGAAAAAGGGAAATGATGGAGATCAAGGCCGGGGAGGTGGACCTGAAAGCCCGGCAGATCGTTACGGTCAGGAACTACAGATGGAAGCCCAAGGGAACCAATGGAGTGGTCCCCATGTGCGCCGCAGTCAGGAACCTGCTCACTGGATTGGCGGAGCGGAAGACCAGCAACTTTATTTTTGCCCATCATGACGGGGGGGCGTGCCGGTTGGACTTACTCGATTTGCTGAAGGCGGCCAAGAAGAAGGCGGGGATCGGGGGAAACCTGCGCATCCACGATTTGCGTCACACCCTGGCAATTCGGCTTCGACGGGACAATGGGGTGGCATTGGAAACCATCATGGGGATATTAAGACATGCCGACATACGGGAGACCCTCATCTACGCACCTTACAGTCTGGAAGAGGGGCGAGCGGCCATTAGCCGGCTTGATGGGGTTTTGCCAGCCAACCCTGATGGTCAGATTTAATCTTTTATCTGGGACCCACTACTGGACTATTCATTTTTGATTTCCGAGTAAATAGCACCCCCCTTTTTAGTAACTGCTTCTGATCATTCCATCCCTAAAAAATTCATCAGTCGGGTTGCGCATCGAAATAGTCAAAAATGGCCCCGAGGTGAAATAAAGGTGAAATATGTCGGGAAAAGGCGGGAAATTACGGGAAACTACGGGATATTCGAGGGGCTGGAATTGGGCTTGTTTATTGGGAAAACCCCTTATTTATTGGGGAATTAAAGGGAAAACGACATAAGTTGGCGGAGAGGGGGGGATTCGAACCCCCGGTACCGATATAATCAGTACGGCGG
>CAZCDO010000211.1:0-6384 GCA_964497135.1 uncultured Verrucomicrobiota bacterium | reverse complement strand
GGGTTGTCCCTCCGTCCACCCGGACAGGAGACCAACAGCGGAATCACCAACAGGCAACGAATTTCTATCAATCGCATCGTGGGTCTCTGTCCGTAGGTTCCGGTTCTGACTGCGAGCTAACCAGACGCCGGTGGCTCGAATCTTCATTTCACCCTGTTGTAGGCGCTATATTAATTGTCTGTATGCTGTTTTGAAAAGCTTAACGCTTCGTGCGCCAAGCAGAATACCGAACAGGAGAGAAACGGACTCCGTGAGCCAGAATTCAATGGGATTGTCTTGTCTCTCAACACACCCGGGCTGGTGCCGTGAGAAGCCCATCGTTTTATCTGTCTTCAGCCCAATGAAAAATACGCAAAACAACACGACAGCAAGCAGGGAAAGGGCAATCCCAGCGGCCATAGTCCGTCTCGGTCCGAGTGGCGACGATGTATCGGTATTCATGCTGTTACGATTCCTCACACCTGCGCTCAGGATCGAGGTGAAACCGCTGGTTTCACCGAGTATCCTGCTGCGCCTGGTTCGGCTACTTCTTTGTCCGTGACCACGATTTTTCAAGCGGAGCGATCTTGTCGTAATCAATAAAATCTTCGCTAAACACCCGTATTACTTTGCCTTCTTTGTAAACAACAGCCAGCCACATCAATTGTCGACTTCCTGATCGTCCAAACTCAATTGATCCATAATATCTCATTTCACGCCCCATGTCCAAGTCCTCTGTAATATGTGGCTTTCCCAAACGCGTCTCGACTGCCACTAGGGTGTCTCCAATGTTGATCTTAAAAGGATTGAACTGTTCAAGGAGAACCGTATATTTCCGCTCTCTCTCTGACTGCTTGGTCTTATCCGCAAACAATTTTGTCAGAAGGAATGCGGCTGTGAGTCCGGGATCGTATGAACTTTTTGGCGGCGTTGCGGGTTTTAGTGCAGCGACAAGTGCAGGGCCAATCATATCCGTGGCTTTAAGCACCTCAGCAATCCGATTTTCGGGGTCACCAAGGACTCTTTCGTTGGACCATGTGCCCTCGTATGGAACGCGTCGCATTTCGTGTGGAGGTGGTTCACAAATGGCGGACAAATAGCTGTTAGTGAAAACAAGGTAGTACTTCCCAAAAATCTCGCTCCTATAGTACGCGGTGCATCGTACGATACCGTTTGACATAACAGCAGTGAACTGATGGTTGCCGCGTGCTTGCAACGATTCTTCCACATCCCGTTCCGTCATGCCGTGCGAAAGTCCAGCCAGCGCTTTGGTAGGTACATTCGTCACTTCACGCCTTTCCAATGATACCTTTGCGATACACATGGATGCGGTCAATGTCATTGCAAGTATGATTGCCGCGCTAATGCTGATCTTCTTCATTCTTTCTTCTCAAGCCGAACCTTTTAATATGCGTCAAGCATAGCACGGCGCATATTCTGGATTATTGGTCAAACCGTCAAACATTTTATTGATAGCCCATGACTTATGAAAAGTTATTCCAGCTTAGCCGCAATGGCACCCATTCATCAATCGCCCCGTACCTTAACCCACTGACCACTGGTCTCGCGGGATTGTCGGGCCGCTTCACCGACTCTTAGCGTTGTCAAAGCATCGTTCAATCCGCAGGTTGGAAGCGCCCCTGTTCTGACGCAGTGGGCGAATTCAATGAGTTCAGGCACGTACGAGTATTGCGGCTAAGCCGCTGTAACATATTATTCGAGTATTGCGGCTAAGCCGCTGTAACATATTATTCGGCATTGACTTACGTGATTTACAGGTCCTTCTGAGAGGCTTAGAGGGCCGATTTCGGATTAGAATCAGTGCCATAAGAAACGCACGGTTCGCACACAGGCCAGGCTTTGCCTCTTGAACGGTTGCTCCCCCCACCGATCACTCGTGGCCCTTGCGCCGGTTCCGCCGCTGCGCAACCGAGCCAGCGGCCGATTTCATCATGTCCACACCGCCCGCCAGAAGGTCGCGCACTTCACAGTCAACGGCGTGTTTCATGGCAAGGAAATCCCTTCATCCGGACGGGAAGAACCCACCCCGGCCTTCGGCCACCCCTCCGTTGGAGGGGACCTCCATTGGGAAGAACCCACCCCGGCCTTCGGCCACCCCTCCGTTGGAGGGGACCTCCATTGGGAAGAACCCACCCCGGCCTTCGGCCACCCCTCTGTTGGAGGGGATCTCAATCAGGCAAATCCCCTCCTCGGGAGGGGTCCGCGAAGCGGGGGGTGGGTTCTCCGCCTCCTTTAGCCGCATACCCTTTACGCACTGTTTCGCGAATATCATTCTTCATTGATTCATTTTTCCAGAGCATTTGGGAACCAATGCTCCGTCCGCAGGCAGATCCTTACCAGCCAGAGCATGACGGGCACCTCGATCAACACCCCCACCACGGTCGCCAATGCCGCACCGGACGACAAGCCGAAGAGCATGGTGGCCGTTGCAATGGCCACCTCGAAATGATTCGATGCGCCAATCATCGCCGCCGGAGCCGCATCCCGATAGGGCAACTTCAACCATTTCGCCCAACCGTACCCCAACCAGAAAATCAACATGGTCTGCAAAAACAACGGGATCGCGATCCAGAGAATGGTCAATGGATTCCTCAAAATGGTCTCACCTTTGAAGCTGAACAACAAAACCAGCGTGGTCAGTAATGCGACGATCGTAATCGGGGTTAACACATGAAGGAATTTTTCTGTAAACCATTTTTCACCTTTGGCGGCGATGATCCATTTGCGGGATAGGTATCCGGCGACCAGCGGCAACGCCACATAAATGACAATGGACAACAACAACGCCTGCCATGGGACCGGAAGTTTGCCCACGCCCAACAGGAAGCCCCCCAATACACCATAGAGCAGCAGCATGGACAGGGAGTTGATGGCAACCATGATTAAAGTCAATCCGTCGTTGCCCCGCGCCAGATAGCCCCATACCAGCACCATCGCTGTGCAGGGTGCAATACCGAGCAAAATGCATCCGGCAAAGTAACTCCGCCACAAGGGCACCTGGAGCATTTTGACACCGTCCTGCAAGACTACCGTCCCCGCCCCATGCGTGGCGCCCACCGCCAGATCGAGCCCGAACGGCATTTTGACGAGGTCCATCGCATCGACCCCGATCAGACTACGGAACAAAACGCCTAAAAACAACAAGGCGATGCCATACATCGTGAACGGCTTGATCGCCCAGTTCACAAACAAGGTCAACCACACCGGTTTCCGGCTTTTGCCCGCCTTCACCACCGATGCAAAGTCAATTTTCACCATGATGGGATACATCATAAAAAAGAGGCAGATTGCAATCGGAATCGATACCACCGGGGCTCCATTCACAAAAACGGACATCCCGTCGAGATACTTCGCCATCCCCGGCGCGACCTTGCCCAGGAGAATTCCGCCCACAATACACAAAGCCACCCACACGGTCAGATATCGTTCAAAAACATTGGTTAACTTCCGCTCAGCTATCGCACTCATGCATATCCTCCAATCCTGTTTTTCTGTCCCAAGTGGGGTTTCGCCCACAACTCAAAACGGCGGCAGGGCCATCCCGGAGGTCTGGCCCTTCTTCAGCCATTCCCCGTACAGCCATGCGTATGAAGCTGTGAAAAATCAAAATCGGATGTAGCCGCGCTCTATGAGCGCCTTCTTTTCTCAACAATTCGAGACAAGAAACCGTTCACAGAACGGTGCTACATCATTTTTTAACACCTCCTATCGCGTGGCTGATCTTACAGAGCCCGATCTTTTCTCCGCTCTCCGCAATTCCTAATTTCCAGTTTCAAGCACCCCCGGCAACTTCTCCACAAACCGTTTAATCTCGTCCCGCACTCGTCGATAAAATACCAACGCCTCTTCTTCGGTCTTGGCCATTCGCGCCAGCCGGGGCGGATCGTCAAAGCCCACATGCACGACCTGGACTTTCCCTGGAAACAATGGGCAGGTCTCATGGGCATGGTCACAAACCGTCACCACGTAGTCAAAGGCGATATCCCTGACCTCCTCAACCCGTTTGGAGCGATGGCCAGAGATGTCCACGCCCGCCTCCCTCATGACCTTGACGGCGTTGGGATTCAACCCATGCGTCTCGATTCCAGCGGAATAAACGTCGATCACATCCCCCTTGAGTTTCCGAGCCCAGCCTTCCGCCATCTGACTGCGACAGGAGTTCCCTGTGCAGAGGAAAAGCACCTTTAACTTCTTCGTCATACGGAACCATCTCCTTATTCATCTTTTACCGCAACAACAGGCTTGGGTTTCTCCACAACAGGCCGACGTGCGACCCAGGGCCGAATTCAAAATACCGATGGCACAACCCACCCCGTTCTTCACCCACAAGGCGTCGACCGGACAATTACGCGCGCAGGCCCCGCATTCCATGCACGCGTCGCGATCCACAATTCGACTTTTCCCCGGCTCCCATCCGAAAACGCCGTGCGGACAGACCTCCCAGCAACGCCCGCACCCAATGCAGGCATCCACGTCCAGCTTTAGGCTGACGACATTCATTAAGTATGCCATTTTCATGAGAATCTGATCACCTCCACCGCGCAACGAACCACAAAACAAGCCCAACCGCAGCAGCCGCGATCTGCAACGGTATCGCCCACCGGATCTCCCGGCGAACCCCGGAAGCTGAGGTGTAAGGCGTGGACCCGGTGAACATCAATCCCAGGAACGAGCAGGATGCCACACTGAGCAGACTGACCCCCAGCCCTTCCGTTAAACCGGTCCCTCCGAACATCCATAGCACCACCCCCATCACCAAGCCGAGTTCGGCTCCCTTGAATGCAAACGAACGCCCCGGCAACCAGGGCAGCAAAACCGGTACCAGTAAAATACCCGCCAGATAATTTGCCCAAACGGCGACTGCAATGCCCGGCCATTGCGCCATTTCCAAACGAAACCCGTGCCGTCCCACTCCTGCCCCGAGAAAGAAGACCCCCATAATCAACAGCGCCGGGACAAAGCGCTGAGCCAATTCCACCGGAATGACGGCAAGCCGATCCCGTATCGTAAACCGCACCCGCCGCATCTCCGGTGTGGCCCGCATACCCTTGCGCAGAAAAGCCGGAAGGTCGCTGGCACGAACGGGTCCATAGAGCACCCGGAATCCGGTCCGTTGCTGAACCTCATGGGCGGTCACGCCCGGAGCGGCCAGTTGCGGCAGAATCAAAGTCCTTCCGGCAACCCATTGAGCCACACCCGTTTCCGAAATGCGCCGAACCAATTCATCCGTTCCAAAGGTGCCCTTGCCCGCCGCACACCAGACATTGATCCCCTGGGTCTCTAAAACCAAAAGCCAGGCATCCAACCCGTCCAAGGCCCTCCGAACCAGGTCGAATGATAATTTATAATTGGCCGTCGCCAACAGCGGCGACTCCGTCGTGGGACAGCCAACCGCATAGAGACCGGGGTTGACCCTGTAACTCTGACGCCCGATATTCCAGCGAACCCCCATCGCACCCCATTGATCACGCCAGGACCAGTGAGTGGCGACCCGGCACACCTTCCCTGCCGGAGTCTCAACGTAGCCAACCACCCAATGACGGTTTTCCTTCTCAGGATCAACCGGCCCCTTATCTGAATGCGTTTGCACAGCCACAACTCCTACTCGCAATTCCGTTGACGTCGGCACAGTTTTTGAGGATCGCAAGCAACAACCGCTTTAAGTTTTTTGGCATCTTGCGCCACCACTGGCTCATTTTTCAGCATCTCCCCCAACCACTTTAGAACGGGGCGGACCGACTCCCCCGCCGAACCCTCAGGCACCCGGTAATACATCCATCGCCCCGCCTTCCGGGAATCCACCAGACCGGCTCCGCTCAGGATGGACAAATGTTTGGAGACCGTGGAGGGCGCTAGGGCCAGCACCTCGATGATCTGGCAGACGCACAACTCGCCGGTTCCCATCATCATCAGGATGCGCACGCGTTGAAGATCCGCCAGCGCCTTGGTGACACGCAACGTTGATTGCAGGGCTTCACTCCGCATCTTTTCCACTCCTTTATTAATTCGTTATGTGACGAAATATAGCACCAAAGGAGCCAGCCGTCAACGATTTAAGCGATCACCGATTGACACGTTTTGCGCATAAGTGCATAGTGACCCAATTACGAGGATGTCAAAAGGTAAACCCGGATACCCGCTAATTGTCGAGCCCAATGAAAGGCGAGCCATGGAATCTAAAAAATCGTTGATTTATGAAGATCCACGAGTCCCTTTGGCTGCCGAACGAACTTTTTTAGCCTGGATTCGCACCGGCCTGGCGTTAATGGGATTCGGGTTCGTGGTAGCGCGTTTCGGGTTGTTTCTGCGCGAAATGGAAGCTGCTCAACATTTACCGCATCGTTCCGGCCATGGGATCTCATTGTGGCTCGGAATTGTGCTGGT
>CAZCDO010000210.1:0-6434 GCA_964497135.1 uncultured Verrucomicrobiota bacterium | reverse complement strand
CGCGGATGCCGTTGTCGGCGTAACCGCGGTTGGCCGGGTCATCGACCGCTTTTTTCAAGGCTTTGCGAATGGGGGTGGGGGCGATCTGGTCGGGTTCGCCGACGCCGAAGTCGAGCAACTCGATCTGGGGGCGGGCGGCGCGGGCGGCCGCTTTGGCTCGTTTGATTTTTTCGAATTTATAGATTTCGTTGGTGGTGCCGAAACGCGCCCCACCGATTCGTTCCGCGAAACATTTTTGAATATCCATGGCCGATCCCTCTAACGATTAGGTGCTTTTGCAGGAAACCAGTTGTTTTTAGCGTGTAACGGAGATGGCGTCAATGTTCGATTCAGGGTTCCGATTTACTGAGAAGGGCCGGAACGTGAACGAGCAAAGGGAGCAAAGGGGAGAACGGTCCCTCCATGTGCTCCACGCCGCCTTGGCTTTCCCCCTCGCGCCCCACGATTTTTCTTGTTTTTAGAGCCCAGTTTGGTGAGATATTCGGCCGCTCGGAAAACCGGGTCGGCAAGGAATGACATGGAAACCGTCGATGGCAAAATCATAACCGAGCGGGCGTTGCGGCGCGGATTGCGGTTCAACATCCTGGCCGGGTGTTGCGGCATGGCTTGGGTGTCGATCGCAGGGGGCATGCCGCTGATCATGTTCATGGAATGCATTCGGGCTACCGGGGTGCAGATGGGCCTGGTGTCGGCCGTTCAGCAACTGGCGATGCTGGTTCAGGTGCCCTCGGCGTTCGTCAGCGAGATGCTGAAGTCCCGGAAGTTATTCTGGTCGATCATCGCCCTGATGCACCGGCTGGTCTGGTTCATCCCCGCCTGTCTGCCGCTCTTCATGGCCGGGAATCCCTCCGGCATGGCCTATGTCATGGTCTTGACCGTGGCGATCAGCGCGGGATTGGCCCATGCCAGCACGGCGACCTGGTACAGTTGGATGTCGGACCTGGTACCGGAACGGATGCGCAACCGCTTTTGGTCGTCACGGCAAGGCGTGGTGTGGGTGGCGTTTCTGGCAGCGACGGCCCTGGCCGGGTATGTGCTGGATGCCTTTCCGGACCCCCGTCAGACCGGGGGCTCTTTTACCGGTTTTGTCATCCTGTTTTTTATGGCCGCTCTGGTGGGGTGCGCGGATATCCTGATCCACCTGGCGGTGCCCGAGCCCGCCCCCCAACCGATTTACTGGAACCGGCGGTTCTTTCAGCGCCTGGTCGCTCCCTTGCGCAACGGGGATTTCCGGATGCTGACGTTTTCCTTGGGCGCATGGTCCTTCGCGGTGGGGCTGGTGGGGCAATTCAGTTTTCTTTGCCTGAAACGCCATTACGGGGCGACCTACATGCACCTGTCCTGGTTGAGCATCGCCAGCGCGGTGGGGATCATCCTCTCGAGTTTTCTCTGGGCTTACTTTATGGATCGACTGGGCGCCCGGAATTTCGGCGTGATCATGATGATCCTCGCGCCCTTGTTCGGGATGGCCTGGTTTTTTATGCCTCAAAAGATGGTGGTCTGGACCCTCCCCCTCGCGGGTTCCGTGGCGATGCCCTACGCCATTGCCCTGCTCGTGATCACCAATTTATTGGCCGCCGCATTTTATGCCGGTGTGGGCTTGTCTCAGATCAGTCTCCTGGGCGCCTTATCGCCGCGGGAGGGACGCACGATGGCGATGGCTGTGCATTGGGCGATCGTGGGCTTGATGGCGGCGTTGGGGCCGATCGCCGGCGGGGCGATCATGGATGCGTTCGAAGCCCACCCGATCACCGCCCGGTTGCCCATGGGAACGCCCCTGAATTTCTTTCATGTGTCCATCGTTGTGCAATGCGGGGTGACCTGGATGATCGCCGTGCCGCTCCTGCTCAAGGTGCGGTTGCGGAGCGGGGAGATGGCGTTTCGCACCGCGTTATCGCGGTTCGCGAGCGTCAACCCGATCCGCATGATCAGCAGTATTTACAACATTTACAGCATCTCCTCGGCCGATTCCCGCGGTGACCAGGTGTTGGCGTTGCGCAAACTCGGCAAGGATCGGACCGCGATCGCGGTGACGGATTTGATCGAACGCCTGGACGATCCCTCGCTGGAAGTGCGGGAGGAGGCCGCCATGGCCCTGGGCCAGATCGGCAGTCCGGACGCGCTGGATGCGCTGGTGACGAAGTTGGAGGACCCGGAGGCGGACCTGGCGCCGGAAATCGCCCGGGCGTTGCGGGCCTCGCCCAGTAACCGGGGGGTCAACCATCTGATCCGGCATTTGAAAACGGCCGACCGTCAGACCCGGGTTGAAATCATCCGGACGTTGGGCGAAATCGGCGACCGTCGGGCGGCGCCGGCGCTGTTGGAACTGTTGCGGGAAACGGAGGACGTCAAGATCACCGCGGTGTGTGCGGAGGCCCTGGCGCGACTGGGCGACTTTTCGGCGGTTTACGAGATTGTCCCGCGCTTGCGGTCCGGAACCCATCCGGGTTTGATGCGAACGCTGACGGTCAGTCTGGGCGATTTATTGGGCGAACCGGGAGGTTTTTACCGGCTGATGACACATGAGGCCCGTAATCCCGGGAGCGAAACCGAGGCGATGATCGACCGCTTGATCGCCCATTTTGTCAAGGCCGAGCGGCAGGCGCGGGATCCGGCGCCCTGGCGGGAGTTGATTGGCCGTGTTCACCGGTACGATACCGAACTCAGCGATGGCCGGAAGGCGGCCGCCGGGGGAACCCTGTATGAAATCGGTGCGCGTCTGGCGGCTCTCGATTTTGGTCTGGATTCCGGGGTTGATCCTGACAGTCTCTTGGAATCGTTGGTGATGCGCGATCAACGGCGCGCGGTGGGTTTGTGGTTTCTGGGGATTTTGCGGGACCAGTCAGGGCGTGTCCCCGAGGTGCCGGTGGAAGACACCGAACTTTTATTGGGCCTTTATTTCCTGTTCGAATGGGTGCGTCGCCATCCACTTTCTTGACGGGTTGCGAACGCGTAACCGGGCGGGAAGAGACGCGACACATCCTGGCACTGATCGCGCGAGTCTGTCGGGACACACAGGGATTTCGGGAATGGGTTGATTCCCGCACCTAACCATCCATTTTTTCGACGAAGCACGAGAGACGCTTGAAGTTAGAGGTGATCCCGGATTCATGCCGGTTCCTCCCTCCCCCCGGCGCGGGGGAGGGTAGGGTGAGGGGGTTCCTTAACGGTATTAAACAGGGCGGTTATCCCTCATCAAGGGGCCGAATTTTCGTGCCTTCGGTAAGAAATTAAGATAAATGAAAAGAGATGACGGATCCGAATACCAACCTCGTTCGCCGGCTGCCCGCCGAGTGGGAACCGCAGGCGGCCATTCTGGCCTGCTGGCCCCATGCGGGAACGGATTGGGCGCCGGTCTTGGACCGGGTGATTCCCGCCTATGCGTCGATGATCGCGGCGATCAGCCGGGACGAACCGGTGATTTTAATTGTGCCGCCCGGCGGCCGCGCAGCGGTGGAACGGGCCCTGGCTGAAGGCGGGGCGGTTATGTCTCAGATCCATCGGGTCGAGGCGGAATCCGATGACACTTGGGCACGCGATTTCGGGCCGATTGGCATTGAAGAGGACGGACGCCGGGTCTTGTGGGATTTTCAGTTCAACGGCTGGGGCGGGAAATTTGCAGCCGAGCGGGATAACGCCTTGAATCGCACCTTGTGGCAGGGCGGCCATCTGCCGGCCGATGAGTTGCGTACGGTCGATTTTGTGTTGGAAGGCGGCAGTATCGAGAGCGATGGGGCGGGCACGTTGTTGACCTCCACGCAGTGTCTGGGCAGCCTCGCGCGCAATCCGGGCTTGAGTCTCGCCGCGATCGAGGCCCGGTTGTGCGAATGGTTCGGTCTGCGGCAGGTCCACTGGTTGAACAATGGGCATTTGGAGGGGGACGATACCGACGCCCACATCGATACCCTGGTTCGATTGGCGCCCGAAGATACCCTGGTATATGTGCGGTGCGATGATCCGGCCGATTCCCATTATGCGGCGTTGACCGCGATGGAACACGAAATCCGGGGATGGCGAACGAGGTCGGGCGCACCGTACCGGCTGTTGCCATTGCCCTGGCCTCGCGCGCAGTTTGATGAGGAAGGCGGGCGTTTGCCGGCCACCTATGCGAATTTCCTGGTTACGAACCGATCCGTGCTGGTGCCGGTCTATAACGATCCGGCGGATGAGCGGGCATTGGCCGTTGTCGCGGCGGCCTTTCCCGGGCGACGCATGGTCGCGATTGACGCCACGGGCTTTATTTTGCAACATGGCGCGGTGCATTGCCTGACCCAGCAAATCCCCGGCTGTTGAAGGGCCGGAGTAATCCGCGGCGCTTTCGGGCCTTCTCCGCCGTAGTGAAGCCCCTGGCTACGAAGGCTGGACGAAAACGTCCTACCAGTGTTGCGGGAGGATTTTCCGGCCGGGATGGCTCCCCGAGCCGTCCGCAAGGTCATTGATGGAGGAATGGATAAAATGAAACCGTTGATCGTGGGCCTGATTCAACAGCGCAATACGGCGAACATCGCGGAGAACCGCGATCGACTGGGCGCCCGGATTCGTGAAGCCGCCGGGCTGGGGGCCCAGTTGATTGTTTTGCCGGAATTGCACAATACCCTGTATTTTTGCGACCGGCAGGACCCGGCGCGATTCGATCTGGCGGAATCCGTGCCGGGCCCCTCCACCCATTATTTTGGGGAATTGGCCTGCGAACTGGGGGTGGTCCTGGTGATCTCGCTGTTCGAAAAGCGGGGCGCCGGCCTCTATCACAACACCGCGGTGGTGATCGAGCGCGATGGTTCGATGGCGGGCCGCTACCGTAAGATGCATATTCCGGACGATCCCGGCTATCACGAAAAATTCTATTTCACTCCGGGCGATCTCGGGTTTACGCCGATCAAGACCTCCGTGGGCGTCCTGGGGGTGCTCGTCTGCTGGGACCAATGGTATCCGGAGGCGGCGCGGATCATGGCCCTGCGGGGTGCGGAGTGTCTGATTTATCCGACCGCGATCGGTTGGGATCCGATGGAGCCCCGGGATGAGCAAGTGCGTCAACGGGACGCGTGGATCACGATCCAGCGCTCCCATGCCATCGCCAATCATTTGCCGGTGATCAGCGTCAATCGGACCGGCACGGAGCCGGATCCCGGACCGGATCGCGCGGGCGCGCAATTTTGGGGTTCCAGTTTTGTCGCGGGTTGCCAGGGCGAAATACTGGCCCAGGCGCCCGAGTCCGAAGAGGCGGTGCTGACGGTTGAGCTCGATACGACCCGGACCGAAACGGTCCGGCGGATGTGGCCGTTTTTGCGCGACCGGCGGATCGACGCCTACGGGGATATACTGAAGCGATTCGGCGTATGAGCGGGGGGCGAAAGTTGTCGGCGCGCGTTGTTCAGGTGGGGAATACGATAGACAGGACGTCTGCTGATGGCCGAAACGGTTGAGCTGGGCGATATCGCGATTGACGTGGTTCGAAAGTCCATTAAGAACATTCATCTGCGGGTTTACCCCCCGATGGGGCTTGTGCGTATCTCGGCGCCCCGGTGGATGAGTCGGGAGCGGATCCGGCTTTTTGCGGTTTCCAAGTTTGATTGGATAACTCAAACCCGGAATAAACTTCGCGAACAGGAGCCGCCGGCCCGGCTGAATTATCTGGACAGTGAAAGCCACTTCGTCTGGGGAAGTCCGTGCCTGCTCAAGGTAGAAGAGCACGCCTCGGCTCCGGAAGTGCGCCTGGACCACAACAACCTTTTTTTGCGGGTCCGTCCCGGTTCGAGTCAGGAGAAAAAGCAGTCGGTCTTGGAAGCCTGGTATCGGGAACAGCTCAAGGTGGCTGTACCGCCTTTGGTCGCGAAATGGGAACCGCTAATGGGCGTGAATGTGTCGCAGTTTTTCGTGGAGCGGATGAAAACCCGATGGGGGACCTGTTGCCCCCGATTGAAATCCATCCGCTTGAATAGCGAGTTGGCCAAGAAGGCCCCTGAGTGTCTTGAATACGTCGTCGTGCATGAGCTGGCCCACCTGATTGAAAGGCGTCACAACGATCGTTTTTTTGCCATCCTCGATAAGCACCTGCCCCCCTGGCGGTTGCGCCGCCAGGAATTAAATGCCGCCCCGTTGCGGCGTGAGCCGTCGGTCTAGTCCTCCGGCAAAAGAGTTCTGCAACCCATTGATGTTGTGGGGTGGGGTGTTTTCATAGCTCTTAAGTTAAGACTATGAAAACGCCCCCGTTTGTCGCTCTTTACTTTGGCGGCGGCGGTGGGTTCCTCCCTCCCCCCGGCGCGGGGGAGGGCGGGGTGAGGGGGATCATTAGTGTTGCAGAAATAATCAGTAGGGTCAGCAGATGCGGAATAATTTAAAAGGTGTTTTACAACAAATTCGAATGGAGTTGAAAAACATCCAAGGATCCCCCTCACCCTACCCTCCCCCGCGCCGGGGGGAGGGAAAAACCGGAA
>CAZCDO010000209.1:5333-6583 GCA_964497135.1 uncultured Verrucomicrobiota bacterium | reverse complement strand
CTGATCCTCGAGGATTTCCGACGACAGGTGCTGGAACTCAGCGGCGGATCCCTGATTTACCCGGTGGATCCGACCAGCCGGGCGGATGCCTCCATCGGCGGCACTCTGGCCTGTAACGCCTCGGGCTTTACGCCCGGCGAAGCCGGCGCCACCCGCCCTTGGGTCGCCGCGGTTGATTTTCTTCTTCCCGACGGCTGGCGGATTCGCGCCGCGCGCGGTCAATATGTCTCTAAAAACGGCCTGTTTCGGCTCCAGTATCGCGACGGACGCACACTGGATCTGCCCGTGCCCGACTATCCGCGGCCGGCCATCAAAAATGCCGGCGGCCCCTTCTCTTCACCCACTGGGATCATGGATTTCGTCGATCTCGTCGTCGGCAGTGAGGGCCTGCTCGGGCTCGTTACCGCCTGTCGGCTCTCCCTTAAACCACGTCCACCCGCCGTGCTGGATCTCTTCTTTCCGCTGCCCGACGAGCCGGAGGCACTGAAGTTCTTTCATTTTCTGCACACCCAAATGGCCGGCCGACTCGACATGCTGTCCGCCTTCGAGTATTTCGGGGTCAATTGCCGGAAATACATGGACCACGAAAACGCCCTTTTCCAGGGGAACAACCAGGTGGGGATCAATCTCCAGGTGCCGTTGATGAACTCCGAAGCCCTCGACGCGGCTGCCGAAGAATGGTTGGAACGGATCCTGTCCGCCGATTGCGGCGTCGATCCGGATGCCATTCTCCTTCTGGATAATGATCGCGTTCGTAAACTCTTCATGGAAGCCCGCCACTCCTTACCGGCCAAGGCGCTGGAAGTCGTCCAGCATCACGGAACCTTTACGATCATGACCGATGCGGTCGTCCCGCCCAACCGGTTTGACGAATTTCTCGCCTTTACCCACGACCTGATCCGATCAGCGGGAATCGATTATCTTTCATTCGGGCATTTGGGCGACTGCCACCTGCATTTCACTCTTTTGCCCGAGAAAGACCAGTTGGACCGGGGGCGCGAGATCTACGATGCGATTGTGGCTAAATCCGCCGATTTGGGCGGCGTCTATTCCGGTGAACATGGAACGGGCAAACGAAAACGTCAGGATTTCCTGCGTTGCTACGGAGCGGCCGGAGTCGCTTCCGTTCAGCGATGCAAGGCCGCGCTCGATCCCCAGTTCCTGCTCAACCGCGGCAATGTGGTCGCCCCGCCATCCAACCTCGTTCGGTAGAAACCGTAGGTCGGGCATTCTTGCCTGACCCGTTTCTT
>CAZCDO010000209.1:0-5233 GCA_964497135.1 uncultured Verrucomicrobiota bacterium | reverse complement strand
CGGCTACGCTCCCGCCCCATGCGGATGCACATGACTCAGGCTATGCGGTCGTTCCAGACCGTGGGCCTGCAATAAGTCCACATCATTCAATATTGTGCGCGTCGGGCCGTCGGCCACGATCCGGCCCTCATCCAGGATCAACACCCGCGAACAGATCTCCACCACCAATTCCAAATCGTGCGTGGCGATGATCCGCGTATGTTCAAATCCCCGCAAGAGTTCGATCAAGCGCCGCCGGCCACGGCTGTCGAGACTCGATGTCGGCTCATCCATCACCAGGATGTCGGGCATCATCGCCAGCACGGTCGCAATCGCCACGGCGCGTTTTTCGCCCGCTGAAAGTTTGTACGGGGGACGCTCCCGGACCGTCGTCATGCCCACGCGTTCCAAGGCCGCATTGACCCGCTGTGCAACCTCCTCGATCGGCAAACCCAGGTTGAGCGGACCGAAAGCCACATCCTCGGCCACCGTCGGCATAAATAACTGGTCGTCGGGATCCTGGAAAACCACGCCCACCGCCCGTCGGGCCGCCACCACGGTTTGAGCGGTCAATGGCGTGTCCCCGATCCGGATCTCGCCACACCGCGGGGTCAGGAACCCATTCAAATGCAGCAACAGGGTCGATTTCCCTGCCCCATTACAGCCAATCAGGCCCACCGCCTCCCCATGCGTGACGCGAAACGAAAGCCCGCGTAATACATCCGCACCCTGGGGATAGGCAAACCACACATCCCGCGCTTCAATCAAATGGTGGCTCATCGCCCCCCTCCTAATAATAGCCGCCCCGTCAGTTCGGCCAGATTCCAATATCGCGCCATTCCGAAAAACAAAACCCACCCGATCAAGAAGGCCCCGTCAACGCGTCGCACGAGGGGTGGCCGCATCATTCGCGTCTCCCCCGTGTAACCGCGCGAAGCCATCGCCTGGTACACCCGCTGCGCGCGATCCAACGACCGCAACAACAGGTGTCCCACCAGCGCCCCATAAGTTCGCAGGCTAATCCGCGAACGCGGTCCCGCCCGCAGGGCCAGCCCCCGACCCAGCCGCCCACCTTCCTCCACCACCACGAATAAATAGCGATAGAGAAGTTGCAGTTGAACGACCAATACCTGCGGAACCCCCATCCGTCCCATCCCCTCGCATAAGCGCTGAATCCCCGTGCAAGCCAGCAACGTCAATGCCACACTGACCGTCAGGCTGAACCGGATCAAAATCGAAAGGAAGGACAACCACCCCCCCGACACAGGAATCCCGCCCACCTGGATCATCGGCGTTGAATCGAGCCAGGGATTGAAGATCCCCACCGCTATCGCAAAGGGCGAGGCGATCAGGACTTTTTTAAAAATATAGCCGGTCGGAATTCCACCCCACCCCATTAACGCCAACGGAAACAAATAAAACGGCATCAGGGCCGAGATTTCATAGCGGGGCAAGGACATCACCACGGCAATGAATATCAGGACGGTCAGGATTTTGATCCGGGCATCCAAGCGATGCACCGGCGTCGCCTGCCCGCCCATCTCATCCATCCGCCAGATCCCCATCCGGCCAATCCCATAGGTGTTATTCATGATTCTCCATCTCTCAGTCTTTCGCTCTTCCACCCCGGGCTCGTACCCGGAGATCAACGCGCCTCACGCGGCGCTACTACAAACTGAAACCCACAAGAGAGCGCCGATGTTTGTAGTAGGCGCGCACGAGCGCCGTTGTTAAGACTCCAACGGATTAGCACGCCCCTTCAACCGCAACACCCACCCCGCACCCACCGCCAACACCAGGGTCAGCAAGCCGCCCACCAGACCCGACACACTGGTCCCGGCTGAAGGTGCCGGCCAGGAGTCTGCGTCCCCTTCCGGTGTCTCCGCGGTCGTGAATTCGTAACCGGGTAAAAATGCCGTTTTTTCCTGAATACCAGCCAGTTTGCCGTGAATCCCCGCCGGCACTGGCAACTCTTCCTTGCCGCTCGCTTTTAACATGGACCATTCCAGTCCATCGGGATGAGTCGAGGCAAACCAACTCACCACGCCGCCGATGATGACGGTTGCCAACAGGAGACCCATAATAGTCCTGCGCCACCCATTATCCGGAGTCGGGCATCCGACCGGTTCTCCCAACAGGCCGGGCCGAGCCTTGAGAACGAATAAAACCACCGCCCCCGTCGCCAATCCTTCGACCCCTCCGATCGCCAGGTGAATCGGTTGCATCAACCACACAAAGGTGCTGAACGGCAGATCGCTGATACCGGAAAAAGTGGTCTCCAAAACCACAGAAAAAGCCCCCAGTTGCATTCCGACAACCGCCGCCAGGATTGAACCGATCCAAAACCACGCGCCCCCCCGGGCCACACCGACCAGCGGCTTGTAGATCAACGGGAAAGCGACGAAGGCGGGGAAAAAGCCCAGATTGAAGATATTGCATCCCAAGGCCAACAGCCCGCCATCGGCAAAAAACAACGCCTGGACCGTCAACACCGAAGCGATCACAATGAATGCCGCATACGGACCCAACAATGCGGCCAAAATCAATCCCCCCCCCAAATGGCCGCTCGAGCCCGTCCCGGGAATCGAAAAATTGATCATCTGCGCGGCAAAGATAAAGGCCCCCAAAACCCCCATCATCGGGATCATCCGATCGTTCAGCATCCGCCGCACTTGCCGCGAACACCAGGCCAGCAAACCCGCGCTAACCGCCCACATCGTCCCCCCCACCGCCGGAGAAATCAAAGCATCAGCCATGTGCATGGCGTCCCCCCAAGGTGGCAATTGAATGCTCATGCCCATCCAACTCCTCGCCGGTCGTCGTGACGGTCAGCTTGCCATGCTTGACGCCCTTGGCGGTGATCAACTGATCGGCCATGGCCTTGACCTGCTCGGCGGGTCCCCGCACCGCCATCACCTCCATGCAGTGATGATGATCGAGATGGACATGCAGAGTGGAAATGATCCAATTCCCGTGTTCGTGCTGGATATCGGTCAGAAGCCCTTGGATATTGCGCTTATGGTGGTCATAGACCAAGGTGACCGTCCCCGCAATATCGTGCGTTCCTATCTGTGCCCGATGCTCGACCAAGGCAGCCCGGACGAGGTCGGCGACGGCCTGAGAGCGGTTGGCAAAGCCTTTTTCCAGAGCCATCGCATCGAACTGCCGGACCAGTTCGGTCGGCATGGAGAGACTGAATCGGCTTAATCGAGCGGCTTTCATAGTGTTACCTCTTTAAATATTTGTAACACTATTGCCGGAGCGTGTCAATCGCTCGTCATTCCTCGACTCGGAACGCCGCATCCGGTCCCAGGCAAACGACCACCCGCTTGCCCAGCGCCAGGAATTTCTTGAGCTCGGGTTTTTCCTTCAGGAGTTGGAAGTATTCCTCCGATGCAAATTTAACCGTTGTCTCTTTCATTTTTCCCGTGTAGGCGCTGTCCACCCAGACGCCCTGGATCAGATAAAAGATCCGGTTTTCAACATGACGAACCAGCGCGGTGTCCTCCGTCGCGATACTTCGTTGCTTGTAGTCCGCAATCGCCTGACTGAGATCAACGGCAGCGGCTCCGGATTGGGCTTTCATATACCCGTCCACTTTCCGGCTATCAGCATCGGCAACACGGGCGGTTGCGGCAGGCGCTTCGGGAGTTTCATCCTTACCCCCCACCGCCGCCGATTCCAAGGCCAGCATGTCCGTCCCTCTGAAAATGGGCACTGACGCCATCGATTTCGCCAGGTCGCCCTTTTCCTTGTGCTCCGCCCCACGCCGCCCCCCCGTCCACCCCTGGGGATCCGGCTGGTTGCGCGCTTCAGCCTTCGGCTCTTTCGGCCGGGCAATCCCCAACTTGTCGTATTCCTGCTCGGACTCCAAAACAAGGTAGGACGTGTACGGGGTCATGATGCCGAATTCCTTGCTCAGTCGGATCACTTCATCCTTCAATTCCCCATTTTCACCGTGAAGCCGGATCTCGTCCAGCAACGTTCCCACCCGACGCGTTGCCCATAAACGCGGAATGAAATCGTTGTCCGAATTGGATACCGGGAACGAACCTTCGTATACGAATTCGCGTGCCGCGCCATTCACTTGGCCGGTCAGCCGGATGGCATAATCACCCTTTCCCTGGTAGCGCCCCAAAAGCGTAATCTGTTCACCCCAAAACAGGTCCTGCAAATCGCGGGGATGCTGTTTGATGATCTTCAGTTTGTCGATTTCGACCTTTACTTGGGCGAGAACCGGTTGACTGATTTTATCGGCAAACGACGATACTTTCACCTCGATATCCTCATCCGGTTTCACATATTGAGACAGCCCCCCGTTCTGCCCCGAAATCTTGTCGAGCAAATGGGTGTTGACCTCGTCCCCCACTCCGAACACAAAAATACGAGTTCCGCCGGCATTGGCTTTCTGAAGGGCATCCACAATGATCGCCGTGTCCGTTTCGCCGATCGTCGGCTTCCCGTCGGTCAAAAACACGATCAGGGATGGCCGTTGAGGATCCGCTTTCTGGCGAAGCGCCAGGTGGAGCGCCTCATGAATGCAAGTGCCGCCCTGCGCGTCGAATTGCCCGATGAAATCCAGGGCGGCTTTGCGCTGGGTCTCATCCACGGAAACCCATCCCTCCTTGAAGGATTCGGCATCGGTGCTGAACCGAATGATATTGAAGCGATCGCCTTCGTTCAGCTTCCGGACACAATACTCCAAGGCCTTCCGGGCCTGTTCCATTTTCGGCCCCCGCATGCTGCCGGAGGTGTCGATCACAAACGTCACATCCTTTTGGATCACCCCACCCTCCCGCGGCAAGAGCGAGGGGGCAATCATCATCATGAAATAGCCGTCTTCCCCGCGGACCGCGTGGGTCAGGAGGTTCAGTCCGAAATCCTTCTTGGACACCCCATAATACAGCACAAAATCGCGATCCAGCAGACTGCGTTCCTCCTCGAAACCCACCCGGACTTCGTGATCGCTTTTACGGGTGATCCCAACCTGGTGCGAGGCGGAATAGACATTTTTAATCGGCAAAGCCGAAGTCAGGCGAACTCCCACGGTAAAATCCTCCATCGTGCGGGATGCCTGGTCGGCCGTTCGCAGGGGATAGACATACTTGTAAAGTCCGCTTTCAAATTCCAGGGTTTGCGAATACACCAGTTCAATTTTCTGCTCGCCGTTTTTGGGCACCGGGTAAACGCTGACGCGGAACAGATTGCCGCCCAGATGTTCCAATAAACCGGGATCCTTCATTCGCCGGACAAT
>CAZCDO010000208.1:0-6583 GCA_964497135.1 uncultured Verrucomicrobiota bacterium | reverse complement strand
TACTTCGCCGTAGTGAAGCCCTTGGCTACGAAGGCTGGACGAAACCGCCCTACCTTTCATCCCCCGTCACTGACCCCTTACGAAATGCTACTTCCCGCTTGCCAAACGCCCGCCGTTCGGCTTGACTACTGCGCGTTTCACCGCCCGAACCGAAGGAGTCCTCCGTGTTGATATTCGCCTGCCCGGCCCTGATGGACCTGGTGATTTTTTTGGTCTATTTCGCCGTCTTTTACAGCGCCGGCCGCAGTGGACTCACCGACCGGGAATGCGCCTGGATCGGCGGTATTTTCCAGCTCACCTATATGGCAACCAGCCTGGGCGTCGGGTGGGTTCTGAGCCGCCGCAACGCGCGGGCCTTCCTGGTGGTGGGTATTCTCACCTGCATCGCCGCCGGGATCTGGGGCATCCTCGCCCGAAAGTTCGGGCCGGTTTTCGCCGGGATGGCCTGTTTCGGAATCGCGGCAGCCTTCTTTTTCAACGCCTTTCAAACCTTCATGCGTGGGGACGCGCCGCCCGGCGGACTGGCCCGGGCGACCGGACTTTACACCCTGGCCTGGAGCGGCGGATCCAGCCTGGGGTTCCTGTTGTCCGGGACCCTGTACAATTTCGGCTCGGGCGTTCTCATCGCCCTGCTCCTGATCGTCGGCGGGCTGATCGGATTCCTGCTCTTCCGGCACCGAGCCCGTCCCGAATCCGCACCCTCGGCGGATGAACATGTGGAAAACGGTCCGGCGGGCTCAGCCCCGGTCCATGGCGCCTATGTCGGCGTCGCCTGGCTGATTATTTTCACGGCCATGTTTGTCCAGCGCCCGATTCAAACCTTTTACCCGGCGCTCTGCGCCGGCCAAAACATCGCGCCCTGGTTGGCGGGATTACCCCTCTTTTTGCACATGTTCATTCAAGCACTGGCCGGGGCGGGCATGATTTCCCTGCGATCCCTGATGTATCGAAAAACCCCGCTGGTCCTCATCCAGGGCGACGCGGCGGGACTCCTGATCCTGATCAGCCTGCACCCTTCGATCGGCTTCCTGGCCACGGGCATGAGCGTTCTCGGACTCTGGGCGGGCTTCGCCTATTTCTCGGCGGTCTATTATGCCGGCAATTCCGGCTTGCGGTCGCGCAATATCGGCATCAACGAATGCCTGGTGGGACTGGGCTCTTTCACCGGCCTGATCGTGAGCGAATACTTCATGAAATGGAGCGGAAACCCGGCGGCGATGTATGCGGTCTGCGCCGGCGCGTTAGGTGTATCGATCGTTCTGCAATGCGCGGTGGCGTGGACCGGGACGGGCCGGTTCCGGACGATCCGCAGTGCGCCCGGTGCGACCCGGACCTGAGGTTCGGTTCGTATACCGGCGTACGACACCCCGTTCCCTCTCGGAGGCAGAATGCCGTTCATCTTCCCGGCGCAGCGCCATCCGCCGCCGCGCCACGGCCAGCGGCATGAGGCCCAATACCACATCCGTTGCGGCCTCCAAGGGCATTCCTTCATGATCCCGTAAACTCAGAATCTGTTCGGCCACCGTCCGATAGTGGTCGAGGGTTTGTAAGCGAACCCGGGGCAGAGCGGCTTCCACTCCCCCCTGAAGGCGTTCGCCGGCCAGCAACGTCTTGGCCACAAACACCGCCTCACTGACCCGTTTGAAAGGCCCCCCGCCGGCGGACATCAGATCATGCGCCAGAAAATAGGGGGCATAGGGATAGCTGTTTTCCAAATCGGCGATCCGTAAATTTTGATCCAAGATCGCGCCTTGCAGGGCGGGACATTTCGCCGCGCCATCCAAGCGACCGGCCTCAGCCAGATCGACCTTCCCTTCGACCACCGCCCACCCCACCCAGGGGCTGAACTTGAATTGACGGCACAGGGTCAAGGCGCGCCGGGTCATCGCCGGGGTGCCGTGCCGATTCTCCGCCAATTCATCAATCATCCGCCGGAATCCTTCCGGCAACTCGGATTGTGGGGTCATGCTTCGAATTCCTTTACCTAAAACCATCAGATTACCGGACCCGCGCCGGGATGAACAGACTAAACTGGTCGTAGGTCACTCATTGCGGGGTGAAGTGGGCTCCTGTATCGCTCGATATGTTCGCTCCACTGGTTGGGTCGCGACCATGAGCGAGAAGACCGTTTGGCAATGGCTCCATGAAGATGCCAGTGCCTCCAGAAGAAATACCCCAATCTTATCCTGGTTCACGGCCCCTTACCTGCCAGTTGGCTTAACCAGATCGAAATTTACGTCTCGATCCTGGACCGAAAAGCGCTTACCCCGAATGACTTCCCGTCGCTGGCGGCGCTCCAAGACCGGATCCTTGGCTTTCAGCAACACTACGAGTTGATCGCCACTCCGTTCGAAGGGCAAACCTTAATCATCCAGCAATCGATAATTCCGCAGGATCGTCGCGTTTTGGCCGTTCACCACATAGGGATCCCGCCAGATTTCTATCAAGGCAGACCGACTGTTAAAACTAAAGACTTGGTTCTTGAGCTGCACATCGACATTGTCGAACCCCTTGGTGATCTCGGCGGCCACCATCACGATGAAGAAATAGTTCTGCCGGGCATCGAACAACCCCACCGTGTTGCGAAGCAGGGATTCGTTCCGGAACGGCACGCTGTGATTGGTCGTCGCAAAGAGGTTGTTCGCATACGGGAACGTATCCATCATATTCGTCACATGCCCGATCAAGTCGGTATAATTGGCGATGGGCTTTTGAACCACCGCGTTCGTCCACAAAATCGCCAACGCGCGGGCGTCATCGAGGCTTAACCGCGCCACGGTGGCCGTGTTCTGGAAGGGGAATCGATCGAGCGGCATATTGTAAAAGGCTGCGGCCAATACATCCGGATCGTAGGTGTTGGGATTGATCTTCGCCCGGGCCACGGCATTTGTCGCCAGGGTGAAGGATTCGAATATTTTGTCGGCCGGATAATTTACGCCACCCACCAGGCGGATGGTATCCCATTTCCCCACCGGCAAGTAACCCAACTCGCTGATGCTTTGCAGGGATCGGTTGTTGTTGGTCGGGAAAGGAACATGCATCTCATCGAACGGATCGGAACAGCCCGAGGTTGCCCAATAACTGGTCGTGCAATTATTCACAAAGGAAGGTCCCACTAAGGTCAAGGTCATGGAAGGTTGGGTCCTGTCGGCTAATATGGCCGTCGTGTTGGATGGACGATAAGTTTTCCAATAAAAATCGGACACATCGACGGCTGATACCCGCCGCCAGTTGAAGCGGGGATCAACGCATTCCATTCCACCCCAACCCAGATTGACCGTATTGGTGGTGGCTACCGCCGTGGTCGGCAGAACATATCCATCCGGTTCCTGGAAAGGCACTGAAAAAAACAACTGCGACCCGGCTTGATTGATCGGGAAGGGCACGGCATCGACCAGGCGGTTGGCCGAATCGAAGATCTGGGCGCGTTTGACAATTACTAAAAGACGAAGATTGGGTTTGTCGAGGTCGACTAATGCGTTATTGGTGTAAGTTATCGGCGGACTGATATGAAAGCCTAGATTGATGGATCGATATTTCACCCCCAAAGACATCGCCGGCAAAGTTCTGAAATATGTGATCGTAGTGGGAGTCGGAACAAATCGCGAGTCCGTTTTTCCGTATGGGTTGAAATATTGCAGTTCCACTTCCAGCCGGTAATTATTGACGACCGGAAGCTCCAAAAATGGATAACAGACTTCAACGTAGGGCAACATGGTATGCGTTAGTGTGCCGTCCGGCTTAAGCGTCAAATAATTGGTGATGCCGATTTCATTGATCATGGGGCATAATTCCATCGATGGCCCACCATAAGGCGGCATGGCCTGCATATTGGTTGGGACGGAATTTTGATCGAGGTAATCCATCAAACTGTCAAAAACCCATTGTGAATTGGTGCCGTTAAATCGGCCGGGGTCACTGGCTATCAGTTTGTTTCTAAAGGCCACCGCTTGTGTCTGCACCCAGTTAACGCCTCCGGTCAACGCCAGCGCGTTGGACGGCGCATATTGGCCCCACGGGAAACGGGAATACACGGCAAAGTTTTCGGGCCAATAATCAAACCCCTTGTTCTGTTCGAAAAGTTCCTGGATGCTTTCGTATTTCACACCGAAATCTTTACGCTCATCCAAAAAAAGGTCTACGGCGCCGGTGTCGATAAAATCCCGGCCAACCAATGCGTCCAACTGGATTTCGTTGTAGCCGGTTCCCAGTTGTCGGACCGCATTCGATGCCCCGACGTAATTGGCGTCCAGCAAGCCCGAACAATTGAAAACCGCATAGGCATACCGGACGCGTTTATCTGATTTTGCCGAAAAGGATGTCATATCATCGACCTCAACAAAGTCCCAACTGGGCAGAGGAATTTTGGCGAACCGATCGCCGGCCACCCAGTTGATCCTTCCGCCTTTATTCCGGACCGGGACGAGGGAGCCGCTAATCGACTCGATCCAGCCCGCCGAATTCTGGGTCAAATTAACCACGACGTAGTTGATGTTGCCGTCGGCAAAAGCGGGGCCGGTGGTGTTCAACATGTCGCGCGGAATGCCCTCATGCACGCCCAATGCCACAAACGCCCCGGCGGGCATATTGGAGACGGCCTTGGCCATGGCATCGCCAAACTCCTCCTGAGGCGGAAGCATCGGCGGATCGCTGGGATCAACTGGTGAAGTTTTGACGTTCGCCTGGCCTTGCCAATCCGGATACACCTCGTTTTTTAATTCCGTATTGAGATCCATCAAAACCCGGGCCAGGGCGACATTCAGCACATGCCGGGAGGAGATATCCATCCGATAATAATTGGCGATGGTATTCTCGGTGCGCATGAAATAGACAAACGCCGTCGCCAGCAGAGTCATCATCGCCAGCATGCCCAACACCACCACCAGGGCAATGCCGTCCCGGCTTCGGCCCCGCTTCCCATTGCGATCAGTAATCGTCATAGCGGCTCCTGCTGTAATTGGGGAAATAGACCCGCTTCGTAAACGTATTGTAAAAACTGGCGGGCGGGCTCCGGATGCGATCGTCCGCCGCCCGGAATTTCAGGGTGATGTCCACATACGTCGGCCAATTCAGATCCTCCTGATCCAGGACAAACGTGAGGACATCGATGTTTTTGACGATTTCGGTGTTGCCCCGGAGCACCCGCGTGCCATCAAGACGGATCCGGACCGTCTCCACCAGGCCGTCCATGACCAACCCATTGGTGCTATCGCTCAGGATCTGGTATTCCAGACCGTCGCTGATCAACGCCGGCCGATACAACCGGGCGCTATTGGTCGAAAACACCGCCCGCGACAGCTCCCGATCCAAATAATCCAGCACCGACCGTCCAACCAAATTCACTTCGGCCTTGCGGGTTCCCGTGGCCCAAACCTGCGAAGCGGTATTGAACAACCGACTGGTGAGCATGACCACAATGACGAGAATAAACATCGCCACCAGCAACTCGATCAAGGTGAATCCGTCCGCCAACTGTTTTCGGCCGGTCTTCATGGGGGAGGCGCTCCATAAATCAATTCCGTATAAAACACCACCGGCTTGGTAAAGGGTCCGCTCGCCCCGTTCTTGACCTCCAGCCGCACCCGCCACACCGGCGAGGACGTCACCGTGGTATTCAATTTGACAAAATATTTCCAGCGCAGGGGTCCCCCGTTGGTGCCGGGATAAGGTTCCGCCCGCACATCGCCCGTATCGAAATTTCCGAAAATCGAAACCGGGTGGGGCAGGAGTTGAAACTCGGCGGGAGACTCGACTTTGAGCGCATTGGCCTGGTACCCATTAAACTGATCGTCCGCAAACATCGCCGCCCGGGTGTTCTCCGTCGCCGATTCGACCTCTTTCAAACCGGAGGGCAACAGCGACATCAAAATCAACAACCCCATGGCCACCACCAATAACGCCAGGCTGATTTCGATCATACTGAAACCCGCCACCTGCCGCCTACGGTCGGGACAGCTCGTGCTTCGTAGCGAAAGAAGCCTTCGCTGAGTAGCAAGCCCGACCCTCCAGAAAACAGGGAAACGGCTTGTTTGCAACAATGGAGGAACGACCTCCTGTCCTGCTTGCACTGAGCCATGCCGAAGTGAGCCCCGCCGAAGGATTGTGTCGTCCACGGGAGTTTTTGCAAGCGTCTTACTCATAGTTGATGATCCCGGTCAACCCATTCACACTTAAGACATTCGTATTCTTGGAATTCAACACATCCACCAGAATCAGATCGTAGCTCTGGTTGCCTTTAATTCCGCCATTGGGTCGGAAATCGATTTGATAAGCCGCTGTATTTCCGAATCGGACCCCCAAAGGAAGTTCCTGAAACCCGCCCCGCATCAAAGACCCCCCCGCCATATTCGTGATATAATAGCCTTGGCCGGCCGGATCCGGAATGTCGATCCGGATCACCGTTCTTTTGAGGACGGCATATTGCCGGGCCAGCGCCATCGACGACCGGACATCGTTAATCGCAGTGCGCATTTCAGACCCGCGCTTGACACTGTTCCAAGAGACCACCCCGGCCATCAGGATGATCGCCATGAGAAGCATCACCGTCAACATCTCAACCAGGGTAAAGCCCCTTCTCCCCGCC
>CAZCDO010000207.1:0-6631 GCA_964497135.1 uncultured Verrucomicrobiota bacterium | reverse complement strand
GATTGAATCTCTCCCGGCATTTTCGCAACCTAGGGTTTGAGGAAACAGGCGGAACACGCAGAACAGGATCGCTCAAGCCATGAAACCAGGGGATCATTCACAAACCGGGGTGACGTTGAATCGGGACGGGAGCCGTTGTCTGACCTTGAGTTACTGGCAAGATGGCCGGTGGCAGAGATTCTCCCTGGTTGCCGGGGCGGCCGGATGGCAGGGCCAGGCGTCCGGAATCCGGGCCGACTTGCATCTGGAAGAAAAAGAGGGAGGGGCCTGGTCGTTTCGGATGGCGTTCGAAGCCGATTTCCCGACCCGACTTCAACTGGCGTTGGAAATTTCCGGGGCGGGGGCTCCTTTTCATCTGATTCCCGGAAATATTTTTGGCGATAATAATCTGGCCCAGGCGGAACCCGGGCACTTCCCGAATTTAACCGCCGAGCATCCGGGCAACATTTCCTGCTCGACCTATTGGGAATTCCGGGCCGACCGGGCGCCCTTGCCCGTTTCGATGCTGATTTTTGAAGGCGGGGTGGGGGCCGTTTCCATCGATCCCTATAGTTCGGTCCGGACCGACCCCCTCACCCACCGCGAGGGGTTCATCCGGAATGGAGTCTTTGCGCGGTTAGAGGAGGGCGACTGCCCCGCGGCTTGTGGAGTGACGCTGGGATATCGCAACAGTCCCGTGACCTTTATCAACAAGGACCAATGGGGAATTGCCACCGAACACACCGCGCACAAGGCCGAAGCCCGGGGTTGGGTGTTTTTACGAGCCGCGCAAGACCGCCGGGAAGCGCATCGGATCATCCGGGTCCTGTACGAAATCCATCACCAGCCGCCAACCCCCGGATTGACTGCGCGGGAGGGGGGACAGGCTCTGATGGACGCGTTTCTCCAACTGAATTGGCATCCGGATCGCGAGCATTTCACGAATATGCGGTGCATCGATCCGGAGAAAAAGCACCTGACCGCTTGGCGCACGTTGGCGGAAGTGGGGTGGACCGGAGGTGGCGTGATTGCCTATCCTCTGCTGGTTGCTTCGGCTGTTTGGGGCAATCCGGAGGCCCGGGAGCGGGCGGTTTACCTGTTGGATTGGGTGGCCCGGGCTTACCACCCGGAGTCCGGCCTGCTCTGGGATGTGTGCGGTAAGAACGAGGGAACCCGGGTGGATTGGTGGTGGTCCGGCTACATTGTCAAGGGTTGTCACTGCGCCTACACCAACGGGAGCGGTCTCTATTATTTACTCAAGTCCCTGGCTTTCGAGCGCGCGCGCGGGCAGGATCATCCGGTTTGGCTGGCGACGGCCGAAAAAGTCCTGGCGACGATGATGTCCCTGCAACTGGCCGATGGGAACCTGGGATATACCTATCGCCTGGATCGCCCGGAGATGTTGGATACCGAAGGGTTTGCGGGCATTTGGTTTGTGCCCGCACTGGTCCTGGCGCACCGACTGACGGGCGAGGCTAAATACCTGAAGGCCGCCCGCCGGGGATTCGACTTTTATGCGACCTTTGTCCGCCGTCTGAATTGTTGGGGAACTCCGATGGATACCTGGAAATCGATCGACCAGGAGGGGAATCTGGGCTTCATCCGGGCGGCGCAGTTATTACACGAAACCACGCGGGAGGACCGGTATCTGGCGGATCTCGAAGATGCGGCGAATTATGAATATCTGTGGCGCTATGGATTCAAGGCGCGCCCGGAATATGCGCCCTTGAAGGGATCCTCCTGGAATTCCTGCGGCGGATCGATAACCAGCGTGTCGAATCCCCATATCCATCCGATGGGCATTTTTGTCACGACCGAATTGCGCTATCTCGCCGGCTTGAGCGGCGACGCGTATCATGCGAGCCGGTGCGAGGACGGTCGATTGTGGGGGTTGAATTGCGTGGAGTTGTATCCCGAGGTGAGCGGATATGGGCGGTGCGGTGTTTTAACCGAGCGATTTTGTCCCAGCGACGGATTGACGATCGAAACTTTTCCCGACGGCACGCCGTCGAGTCTCTGGTTTTCATACAATGGCTGGGCGGCTGCGGCCGTCTTGGAAGGGTTGGTGGAAGAAATGCCTGACCGCCCCCGATAGCCTTGCGCCGAATGCCCGGAGCGGGCGAAAAGGAACTTTGAAAACGTCCGATTTCAACTTCGAATTGCCTCCCGAATTGATTGCCCAGGAACCCCTGCCGAATCGGGCCGAGTCGCGCCTGATGGTGGTGGATCGGCCATCCGGCCGCATCGAGCATCGGCGGGTCAGCGATCTGCCGGCTTTTCTGCGAACCGGCGATCGGTTGGTGCTTAATAATACCCGGGTGATTCCCGCGCGCTTGTTCGGGCATAAAGTGGCCACGGGCGGGCGGGTGGAACTTCTGCTGTTGGAAGAGGTGGGGCTTAATACGTGGGATGCGTTATGCGGCGTGGCCCGCAAGCCTCGTCCGGGGGCGGAACTACTGTTGGCCGGCGGCCGGTTGCGTGCCCGCGTGGTCGCCAACAACGATTCCCGTTTCATGCGGGTGGAATTCGACAGCCGCGAACCGCTGTTGGATGTTTTGGAGGAGGAAGGCATCGTGCCGCTTCCGCCCTACATCCGCCGGGACATCGAAAATACCCATACCGACGATGTGGGTCAGCGCGTGCGTCATCAGGCCGATCGAGAGCGGTATCAAACCGTATTCGCCCGGGTTCCTGGCGCCGTGGCCGCGCCTACGGCCGGCCTGCACCTGACCGAAGCCCTGCTCGAAACCCTGAAAGCCGCAGGGGTGGGCATATCGGAAATCACTCTGCACGTCGGGGTAGGCACATTCAAGCCCGTGAAGGTGGAGGATGTGACCGAACACCGGATGGATCCCGAGCGGTATGTTGTTTCGGAAGAGACCGCTGCGGCCATCAATCAGACCCGGGCTGCCGGAGGACGGATCGTGGCCGTGGGGACGACCAGCGTGCGAACCCTGGAAACGGTGGCGGGACCGGATGGACGCATTGCGGCCGGACAGGGGCGCAGTTCGATCTTCATTTATCCGCCGTATGCCTTCCGGAGTGTCGATGTGCTCCTGACCAATTTTCACGTGCCCCAATCGACCTTGCTGATGCTGGTCAGCGCGTTTGCCGGTTGGGAGTTGATCCGCGCCGCCTATGCGGAGGCGATTCGCGAACGATACCGGTTTTACAGCTATGGCGATGCCATGTTGATTATTTAGCCAAAGGATCATTTTCGCAGGGTGGCTCATAGGTAGAGCAAGCTTCCAGCTTGCATTCCTGGGAAAACAGGCTGGATTTGTTCATAAGGTAGCGCAAGCTTCCAGCTTGCATCCTCGGGAAAACAGGCTGGAAGCCTGTTCTACGGCAGACCTGGACGGGCAGATTCAACTGCTTGAAAAGGCGCAGGAAAGGGCGAGGTGAGGGGGTCAGGGTGATTCGAATATCTTAATCCGGCTGGGACGGATATGCACGCGCTCACCCGTTTTGCAGGCCATGGTGCGGTACCGCTCCCGGGTCAATTCCGCCTCGACGATTTCCCCGGTATCGCAGCGCCGAAGTTCAATCCGGACCGTGGGGCCGACGGTCTGGATATGGACGATCTCGGCTTCCAGGGCGGGGTCGGCGCCCGGGTCGCGGGTCAGTTCGACCTCGTGCGGGCGGGCGTAGGCGGTCAGGGGATGTTCGGCGCCTTCCGGTGCTTCACCGGCGCCGGCAATCGCGATCCGGCCCTGATCCATCCGGGCGTGAAACAGATTCACGTTGCCGAGGAACCGATAGACGAAGGGCGAGGCCGGGTGTTCATAGACCTCGTCGGGCGTGCCGATCTGCTCAATCCGTCCATTATTAATGATGACGACCCGGTCGGAAACTTCCAGCGCCTCTTCGACGTCGTGCGTGACAAAAATGCTGGTAAGCCGGATCTCGTCGTGGAGCCGACGGAGCCAGCGGCGAAGTTCCTTGCGAACCTTGGCGTCGAGCGCGCCAAAGGGTTCATCGAGCAGAAGCACGCGTGGTTCGACGGCCAGGGCGCGGGCGAGGGCCACGCGTTGGCGTTGTCCTCCGGAGAGTTGGGCGGGATACCGGTTGTCGAATCCATCCAGTTTCACCAGGCTGAGCAGGGCTTCCACCCGGCGTCGGATCTCTTCGTTGGAAGGACGGTTTTCGCGCCGGACCCGCAGGCCAAAGGCGACGTTCTCAAAAACCGTCATGTGTCGGAACAAGGCATAATGCTGAAACACGAAGCCCACCCGGCGATCGCCGACCGTCTGGGCCGCCGCGTCCTCCCCGCCGAAAAGAATGGAGCCGCTATCGGGAAATTCGAGTCCGGAGAGGATGCGCAGGAGCGTGGTTTTTCCACAGCCCGACGGGCCGAGCAGTGCGACCAATTCGCCGGGCGCGACTTCGAGGCTGACGTCATTGAGGGCCGTGAACGACCCGAAGCGTTTGGTGAGATGACGGACTTCAATGTTCATGGGATTCCTCTTCGCTCCGGCGCAAGGCCGCGCGGAGTTGTTGCCGGGCCCGCCATTCGACCGAGCCCCGGGCCGCGAGTGTCACCAAGGCCAGCAGGGCCAGGAGGGAGGCGACCGCAAAGGCGGCGGCCGATTGGTATTCGTTGTAGAGAATTTCCACGTGCAGGGTCATCGTGTTGGTCATTCCGCGGATATGGCCGGAGACGACGGAGACGGCCCCGAATTCACCCATGGCGCGTGCGGCACAGAGGATGACGCCATAGAGGAGCGCCCATTTGACGTTGGGGAGGGTAATGCTCCAAAAGGTCCGCCAGCCGCTGGCGCCGAGCGTGATCGCGGCTTCCTCTTCCTCGGCTCCCTGGGCTTGCATCAGCGGAATCAATTCGCGGGCCACGAAGGGGACCGTGACGAAAATCGTCGCCAAAACAATGCCGGGGACCGCGAAGATGATGCGGATGTCATGCTCCTCCAGCCACGAACCGAACCACCCCTGCAGGCCGAAAACGAGCATGTAGATCAGGCCGGAGACAACCGGGGAGATCGAAAAAGGCAGATCGATTAAAGTGATGAGAATTTGTTTTCCCCGGAATTGGAACTTCCCGATGGCCCAGGCGGCCGCCAGGCCGAAGACCAGATTCAGGGGCACGGCAATGACGGTCGCCAGGAGGGTCAACCGGATGGCGGAGCGCGCCATCGGATCGGTGATCGCCGCCCAGTAGGCGCTCCACCCCTTTTGCAGTGCCGTGACGAACACGATGGCCAGGGGGAGGAGCAGGAAGAGCGTCAGGAAACCGAGGGCAATGCCGATCAGGAGGAATCGGACGGTTCGGGATTCCGTGACGGCCTGGGCGGCGATGGCGCGGCCAATAACGGGTTCGGCGGGGGTCATATCACACCTCCGGTGGTGCGCCGGCTGCTCCACCATTGGATGAGATTGATCGAGAGTAGCAGGACAAAGGAAACGACGAGCATCGCCACGGCAATGGCCGTCGCGCCGGTATAATCGTATTGTTCGAGTTTGGTGACGATCAGCAGGGGGGTGATTTCGGTTTTCATCGGCATATTGCCGGAAATGAAGATAACCGATCCGTATTCTCCGACCGCCCGTGCAAACGCGAGGGCGAAGCCCGTCAACACCGCAGGCCAGAGCATGGGCAGAACGATTTGGGTGACGACCTGCAGGCGGGTGGCGCCGAGGGATGCGGCGGCTTGTTCCACATCCGGCTCCAGGTCTGCCAGGACCGGCTGAACCGTCCGCACGGTGAAGGGCAGGCCGATGAACACCAGGGCCACGACGATTCCGGCGGGGGTGAAGGCGATTTTGATACCGTGGGGTTCAAGCCACTGCCCGATCCAGCCCTGGTTGGAATACAGCGCGGTGAGGGCGATACCGGCGACGGAGGTGGGCAGCGCGAAGGGCAGATCGACCAGGGCATCGATGATCCGCCGCCCGGGGAAACGATACCGGACCAACACCCAGGCGACGCATAGACCAAAGACCGTGTTGATCAGCGCGGCCAGAAATGCGGTTCCAAAACTGAGGCGGTAAGAGGCCAGCGCCCGCGCCGAGGTGACGGTTTGCCAGAATTCCGGCCAGGTCAGTTTGGCTGTCTTCAAGAACACCGCCGCCAGCGGAATGAGGATGATCAAGCTCAGGTAAAGCAGAGTGAAACCCAAGGCCGGGCCGAATCCGGGAAGAACACTGCGTTTTTTGAGGTGGATCATGGGTTCCAATCGCTGAGTTCAATAAATAGAGCAGATGGCTTGCGGGGACGACTCGCCCGCCATTGCCGGATGAGTGCCAAAGCGTGATCTTCAGGTTCTTCCCTCCCCTCGGCGAGGGGGAGGGTAGGGAGAGGGGGAACCTTGGAAACCCGGGCCTCGGTTGGGAGGATCCCCCTCTCCCCGGGCCCTCCCCCGCGCCGGGGGGAGGGAGGAGCGAAAAGCCACCGGCAACTTTTCCCCAAATCCTCCTCCAGCGGTGGAGTCGTTGTGTTGTAAAGGCGGGATCCTCCCTCGCCCCTTGCGGGAGAGGGTGGGGTGAGGGGGGCAGTGCTTTGTCTGGTATTCCATTGTTCCATCGGTGCACCATTCCCAGATCAGTAATTATTTCTGATAAATCCGATCGAATTCGCCGCCATCGGCGAAATGGGTTTCCTGTGCTTTTTTCCAGCCGCCAAAAACCTGGTCGATGG
>CAZCDO010000206.1:0-6711 GCA_964497135.1 uncultured Verrucomicrobiota bacterium | reverse complement strand
CGGAAAAGGGGGTTGTGTCATTTCGCAGCCAACGGCGCATCCATTCGACCGTTTGGGCGGCCATGCGCGGGGTATATTTGTGCGGGCTCTCGTCGAAGAAGAGGCGGATCCGTTCCGGATATCCTTCGCGGGTGTAGAGGGTTTCAATGGTCCGGAAGGCGGATTGAATGGCGGATTCCCGGAACAGATCGTCCTGTCGGCCCGCATTGACCAGGCAGGGCAGCGGGGAATGGATGGCGAGCACCTGGTGGAGATCCATGCCGGTGGCGATCTGGCCCCGGATGTAATTTTCGACACACCCGGTATACAGGCCGGAAATCAGGTGGTCGCGGGCGGACACCACGCAACAGGTCGGGGCGATACAGCGAACCCGGGGATCGAGGGCGGGGATGAACATCGTGCTCAGGCCCCCACCCGAAACACCGGTGACCCCGATGCCGCTTCTGAAATCCATATCCGAACGTGATTCCAAATAATCAGCTACCCGAATGAGATCGACCAGGAAAAAGAAGTTACTCCACAGCCCGACCATGGCGCCCTGAGTGCCCTGGATGAAGTGATCGTTGTGTTTTTCGCGTTCTCCGAACATGGGCATATCGAAGAGGGCCGCGGCAAATCCGGCCTTGGCTAAAATCTGGGGTGGCAGTTGATGGTCATCCAGCCATTTATGACCATGCCCGCAAGGGCAGAGAATGGGAGTGAGCGGCGCGGTGAAGTGCGCGGGCCGATAGAGATTCAGGCCGATCACCCAACCGTCGAAGGCGGTCAGGGCAAAATTTTCAATCGTAAAGTCAGAAAATGAATGCTCGGCGACCTTGCGGATTTTCAGGGGGCCGCGCCAGTCGGGAACGGGGGAAACAAAAGCGTCCTGGACCCATTTCTTCCATTGTTGTTTGACGATCTGCCACTCCGCGAGGGATTGTTCGTGAAGTCGCTGTTGGGAGGCAGCGAGAGAGTCCAGCAGGCGGGATTGAATTTGATTCCGCCAGAGGAGTTCCGATGGGAGCCCGGTTTTTTGACTGCGAACCAGTAAGTGCATGGGGCGTTATTATCTTATTTGGGGCGGATATACAGTTTTATTTAGCGACTGGCTCAACAATATGGATTTACGTCAGGCAGGCGATGCCGTAAAGTGTAATAATGAAAAGCCCCAATGTGATCTATATTCTGGTTGATGATCTGGGGGCGGGTGATTTCAGCGCCTTCAATGGTGGTTTATCGCAAACTCCCCGCCTCGACGCCCTGATCCAGGAGGGGGTGTGTCTTCCCCAGCACTATTCCGCCAGCCCGGTGTGCAATCCCTCCCGCGCGTCTTTGCTGACGGGTCGCTATCCGCATCGGACCGGATCGATTGATACCCTGGAAGGACGGGGTTTGGATCGACTGGCTTTGCGGGAAGTGACCTTGGCCGATGCTTTTAAGCGCGCCGGATATGATACCGGGCATGTTGGAAAATGGCACCTGGGTGCCTTCGATCCACGCTACCATCCCCATCGCCGGGGGTTTGATGAATTTCTGGGTTTTCGAGGGGGATGGTCGGATTATTATCGGTGGCGGCTTGAGCGCAACGGGCAACCCTTTCTTTCTGACGGCCGCTATTTGACGGATGTTTTTACCCAGGGCGCGGTTGATTTCATCGAACGGCACCGAACCGCCCCGTTTTTTCTGCATGTGTGCTATACGGCGCCGCATACTCCGCCACAAGCTCCTTTGGAGGACATTCAGCCATTTGTCGAGGCCGGGCGGGTATCCTTTCCCGTGGCGGTGATCTATGGGATGATCCGCCGGTTAGATCGCGGGGTGGAGCAAATCTTGGAAACCTTGAAACGCACCGGGCTGGAAGAAAACACCCTAGTGGTTTTTTCAAGCGACAACGGTCCCCAATTCGTTAGCGAACTGGGGCGGATTGACCGGTTCAATTGCCATTTGAACGGGAACAAAGGCACAACCTATGAAGGCGGGGTGCGAGTCCCGGCGATGGTGCGGTGGCCGGCGGGTGGACTATCGGGCGGGCGGACCGTGAGCGAATTGGTCCACATGAGCGATTGGTATCCCACCCTGACGGCGCTGGCAGGACTACCCGCCTGGGCCCCCAATCCTCTGGATGGAATTGATATCTCGCCGATTTTGCAGGGCCAACCCCGGGCGGTGGAACCGAAACGCTTTTGGCAATGGAACCGCTATCGGCCCACCGTCCTCTCCAATGCTGCGATGCGGGATGGCGATTGGAAACTGGTCCGTCCTCAATTTGCGGCCGCGCACCAAGTGACGCCGGAGGATTTACGGCGGGATTATGCCATGCGCTATACGCCTGAGACCGTGACGGATATCGTGTCGGATCCTCTGCCGACTATTGAAGAAACAGCTCCCGCTCCGCTGGAACTGTTCAATCTGCGAATCGATCCACAGGAACGGCATAATTTGGCGGCGGAACAGCCGGACCGCGTGCGCCGGATGTCGGCGGAACTCGAGAACTGGTTTGAGGCGGTGGAACGCGATCGCCTCGGGACGGGCGAGGCCCGGGTATGACGGAAAGCACATATCCCGAACGGATCCGGGTTTTTATGGCCCGATATGGGACGGCCTTTCCGATCTTACTCAGCCTGACGTCCCTCTATTTCTTTGCTTATTTCCAGCGGATCGGCATCCCGGGCATGATCTTTGATGAGTTACAGATCGACCTGGGTTTGACGGCCAGCGGCGTCACTTTGCTGGGGGCCATGTATCTCTATGTTTACGGGGGGATGCAGTTGTTTGTCGGGCTGTTGTCGGACCGGCATGGGTTTGGGCGGGTTTTTCTGGCCGGGAGTGTGGCCCTTGCGGTGGGGTCATTGGTCTTTCCCCTGTGTCATCAACCCCTGCTGTTATATGGGGCCCGAGCCCTGGTTGGGTTGGGGGGAAGCTTGCTGTTCATTTGCCTGGTCAAAGGGATTAATCATCTCATCGCGGCCCGCCATTTCGCCATCATGTTGAGCATGGCCCAGTTTTTGGGCTTTTTCGGCGGGCTGGCGGCGACGTATCCCTTGGCGGCGTTGAGTCATGCCGTGGGATGGCGCAAAGCCCTCTTGCTGGCCGGAATCATTACGGCGGTCCTGACGGTCTGGTTGTGGCGGGTCTTGTGGCGGGCGAAATTATTGGAAAAGCCGTCCAAGGTTCTGGTGGTGGAACATTTGGTGGGACAGGTCCTGCGCAATCGAGAACTCTGGAAGATCATGCCGGCCTGCGCGGTCAACTTCGCCATCTATTTCGTGGCTCAGGCCACGATCGGTAAAAAACTACTGGCCGATTGTTTCCAGATGGACTCGCAGTCCGCCTCCGCATTCATGTTTGTCATGTTGTTAATCTCAATGGTCGGGACCCTGTTGTCCGGATTCATCCTCAAGCTGTGCCAGAATCGGTTCAAGGCGATTCTGGTCACCGGTTGGATCATGCTGACCATCGCGTGCGGGGGGTTGGTGATGGCCTTGAGTCCGGGGCTGCATTCTGCGGCGGGGGTCAAGGCGTGCTACCTGGGATTAGCCGCGGCGAGTTTCGTGGGGCCGATCTACACCGCCGGAGTGACCGGGATGGTTGCGTCGGAGAATTTGGGAACGGCCATCGGGTTTATGAATGGGGCGTTGTATGTACTGATCGCGGTGCTGGCGAACGGGTCAGGATTGATTTTGGATTTTTACCGGGATGAGGCGGTGCGGACCCCGACCGCCTGGATTTATCCGATGGCGGCGTATCGTCTATTTTTTGTGATTTGTCTCGTCTTATGCGTCATGGTCCTTCCGCTCCTGCTACGATTCCGTGAACGACCGGGTTTAACGTGATCTTGACTTCCCAACCCTCTCCCGGCACACTTTTCGACATAATACCGACTATAAGAGGCGATGGACATGAAACGGAAACACGCTCCCAATCTTGCGACCGAGGCGTTCCGCACCCTGGCGGAGAACTCGCCGGACGTTATCGATCGATTCGACCGTGAGTTCCATCATCTTTATGTCAATGCCGCCGGACTGCGCTTGATTGGATTACCCGCTGAGAAAGTGGTTGGAAAGACCATTCGGGAAACCGGTCTGACCGAACCTTACAGCAGTCTATGGGAAGAGCGGATACGACAGGTCTTTGCCACTGCCCGGCCGAACGACCTGATCGATTCCTTCCCCGGAGCAACCGGAACCCGACATTACGAGTCACGGTGTGTCCCCGAAGTCAGTCCGGATGGCTGGGTCCAGACGGTATTGGTGATTTCGCGGGATGTTACTGAGCGTAAACGCGCGGAGGAGCTCCTTGAACAACGGGTTGCCGCGCGCACCACCGAGTTGAAGCGCCGCTCCCGCCAACTGGCGGAACTGGCCGCGGAACTCACCCTGGCCGAACATCGGGAGCGCCGGCGGCTGGTCGATATCCTCCACGACCATCTCCAGCAATTGCTGGTGGCGGCGCGCATGGAGGCTGATTCGCTACCCATGCCGTCCAAGCAAAGCGATCGCAAGGGGCTTCATCAACTGAGAGCCATTTTGGTCGAGGCTTTCCAGGCCGCCCGCGGCATCATGCAGGAACTCGTCCCTCCCATCCCTCTGCATCATCACCTGTCCGACGCTTTCCTGTGGCTCGTCCAGAATATGAAGGACCGGCATCAACTTGAGGTGGAGGCCCGGATCGGAAAAGGGCTGGACGACGTGCCGGAAGCCGAAAGCGTCCTGCTCTTCACGGCGGCGCGCGAGTTATTGCTCAACATCGTCAAACACGCCGGCACGCTCCGTGCCCGACTGGACTTGCGCGGGGATGCCGGTACCGTGATCCTGGAAATCCGCGACGAGGGAAGAAGCTTCGATCCTGCCAGCCTACGTGCGGACATCCGCCACGGCTACGGTCTCTTCAGTATCCAGGAACGGGCCGAATTGCTGGGGGGGCAACTCGCCTTGGAAGCCCGCCCGGGCCGCGGCGTGCGGGCGACTCTGACTCTTCCTGTTGTCTCCGTGCCACCCCGGCCCCGACCCGGTGACGCACCCTCCCGCAAGCACCGAAAATCAGGGATAGCCACCGCCGGGCGAAAGGGCATACCCGTCGATGTATGACAAATGTAACAAGATGCTCCGCGCGGGCGCTGACGGCTTCGTGACCAAGTCCGCCCCGCCCTCGCAACTCATCGCGACCATCCTGCGCTGTGCCCGCAAACCGGATTAGGCCATTAGGGACGCGTTCATATTACAAACCCAGGAGTTGTTGTGATCAAGAAAATCGGTTTTTTCGTCCTGAGATCCCTGCACGGGAGACACCGGTCCTTGCGGTTAAAAGTAGGGCTGGTGGGCCTGTTGCTGGGGAGCGGGTGTCTGTTTGCAAGTCCGACCGATGACGATTCCAAGACCGGGCCGTTCCGCTATCTCACGGTCTCGATGGTCCACGAGACGTTTCCGCGGACCTATCATATTCATCTGCCGCCGGGGTTTAGCGCGGATAAATCGGCTCCGTTAGTGATTGCCCTGCACGGGGGCGGCGGAGTCGGACGGGGCTTTGATGCAAATACCACCCAGGGATCCCTGACCGCAGCGGCTGACGCGCGGGGCATCGTTTTGGTGTTTCCGGAGGGCATCGACAAACAGTGGAATGACGGGCGCAGTGAAGTGCGCCCGGCGAAGCCATCCCCCGACGATGTCGGGTTCATTGCGGCGATCATCGAAGCCATGGTGAAGACCTATGGTATCGATCCCCATCGCGTTTATGTCGCCGGGATTTCGAACGGGGGATTTATGTCGGTGCGCCTGGCCCTGGATTTATCCGACGCCATTGCAGCCATAGCCCCCGTGGCGGCTCAGTTCCCCCTCGCCTTGACAGGGAAAACGCCCCAGCGCCCGATCTCGGTCATGCTGGTCAATGGCACCGAGGATCCGCTGGTCCCCTTCCAGGGCGGCCATGTTCGTCTTTTTCGATTCGGTCGGAGCCGGGGGAAAGTTCAGTCGACCGCCGAAACCATTGAAACCTTTCGGCTTCAGAATCATTGCCGCCCGGTTTCGAAACAAAGCAAAATCCTGGATTCGGACCCCGGTGACGGGGCAACGGTGGAAATAGAGGAGTATACGGGGGGGCTGGAAGGATCGGACGTGATTTTGGTCAAGATCCTCGGTGGCGGGCATACCTGGCCGGGCGGGAAGCAGTATTTGAAACCCCGGATTATTGGTCCGGTTTGTCGCGATATCAACGCCAGTGAAATGATTCTGGATTTTTTTCTCAGGCACTCACGAACTGATCCAGTGACGCGCGCTCAGTGAAAGCGACTCCCGGTTTCGGCACGGGAACACGGTTACCCGCCCCAGGCGGTAAACTTGTCGAACCGCCATTCGAGAAAATCGGCCGGGGTGTTGACCATCGCCAATTCGGCTGGTTGGGATTGGAGCCAGTCTTGAGATTACCAGCAAAAAAGATTGTAGTGGTTTAGATCGGGGAGTAAATTGTAAGGCGATGGGGAGGGTGTGTCCGGTTGCGGCAGCATATAAAGAATAGGGTTATATCGTTGTCGCTATCCTCGTCTGAAAGCAACCGAGCGACGCGAGGTTCCCCTTGGATTATTTCGCGAATCCTTTATTGAACAACGAACAGGGCGCCCTGCCATGAGACTTCCTTATTCACTGGTGTATTGCTGGAGTGCCTTCTTAATCGCCGTTTTTCCGATGGTGTCGTCCGGGCGCGACACCGAGGATTGCCCGGTCGGCATGGTGATTA
>CAZCDO010000205.1:0-6715 GCA_964497135.1 uncultured Verrucomicrobiota bacterium | reverse complement strand
CAGGCCTTTCAGTCGGAATTCGCCGCTTGGAACGGAAACAAACACGCCATTTTCACCAACAGCGGCACCGCCGCCCTGCACATGGCGGTCGTCGCCTGCGGCATCGGCGCCGGCGATCATGTTTTGGTAACCGCTTATTCCTGGTCATCCAGCGCCACCTGTATTATCCACCACAATGCCATCCCCATCTTTGTCGACATCGATTTCGATACCATCAACATCGATGTCGATAAAATCGAGAAAGCCATCACCCCCAAGACCAAGGCTATCATCGTGGTTCACCTCCATGGCCTCGCCGTCAATATGGAAAAGGTCATGGCGATAGCCCGCAAGCACAACCTGAAGGTCATCGAAGACGCCTGCCAGGCCCACGGAGCCCTGTTCAAGGGATCCAAGGTCGGCACCTTCGGCGATTGCGCCGCTTTCAGTTTCAATCAGAACAAATGCCTCTGCACCGGCGAGGGCGGCATGTTCGTCAGCAACTCGGAAGAAACGCGCCAATTGGCCGCCCAATTATGGAGCTTCGGCGAAACCCGCTCCCCGGCCGAATCCCGTGATTATCACGCCTATGCCCTCGGCTGGATGTACCGCTCCAACGAATTGACCGCCGCCCTCGGCCGTTCCCAACTCGCCAAGATGGATTCCTATTTCAAAATCCAACGCGAAAACGGTGCTCATCTCAACAAACTGATCCGCGGGATCAAGGGCCTTATCCTCCCCACCGAACCCGCCGGGCATACCCATAACTGGTATAACTATACCAGTCGCATCGATATGAAAGCCATCGGCTGGACCGGCGAACCGCAGAAAATGCGCGATGCCGTCATGCAGGCGCTTCAGGCCGAGGGGGTCCCCGTCGGGGTCTGGCAAAATTTCATTCTGCCTGCCATGACGGTCTTCCGCGCCAAAAACGCCTACGGCGGCGGCTGTCCCTGGTCCTGCCACCTCGCCAAAGGCGTCGAGGTCAATTATGAGCCGGCCGAATTCCCCGTTGCCCAGCGTCATACGGACACGCATTTCGGCATGACCGTCCCCCTGCGCGCCCCCAATCGCACCGATGTGGTGGACCGGGTGGCCGAAGCCTTTCAGAAAGTCTTCAGCCAGATTGACAAGATCAAGGTGGGTTGATAGCTTTTATCGACTGAGTCACAACTCCAAACCCTCAACCGAAAGACCCTTCGATGAGCACCAAACAGTTTCCGATCGGCATCCAACTGTACACCGTCCGGGATGCCTGCCAGGCCGACTTCAAAGGCACCCTCAAAGCGATCGCGGCGATGGGCTACGATGCCGTAGAATTCGCCTTCGTGTATGGCGGTATGCAACCCCAGGAACTCGCTGAATTCCTGAAGTCTTTAAAACTCAAGACCGCCGGCATGCATGTGTCGCTGGACGATATAGGCAATGCAAACAGCGAGAGCTACCGGTACGCCGCCGCTTTGAAGACCCCGTGCCTCACCACCAGCCTGGCCGGTGAAGTGGAGAAGGATTGGGTTGCCACAGTGAAGAAAGTGGATCAGGCCGCCCAGGTGGCCCTTTCCAAAGGAGTGGTCTTCACTTATCACAATCACGCTCAGGAATTGGCCTTGATCCCGGCGGCCAAGGGCAAAACGGCCCTGGATTATATGCGAGAGAACACCGATCCGAAAGCCGTCCAGTTCGAGTTGGACACCTACTGGATCAAAAAAGGCGGTCAGGATCCGGTGGCCACCATTCTCAATTTCAAGGGCCGTGCCAAGCAGATTCATTTGAAGGATATGGATCCGACCGACAGCAGTTTCGCCGAAGTCGGCACCGGCCTGATGGATCTCCCGGGCATCTTCAAGGCCGCCAAGGCCATCGGCTCCGAGTGGGTCATCGTTGAACAGGACACCTGCAAACGGCCCGCCCTCGAAAGCGCCAAGCTCAGCATCGACAACCTGAAAAAGGCCGGCCTGGCTTAATTTTAGCGGCTATCATCGCATCCCCTGTATTCTGTGGGGGCGGACGTCGTCCGCCCGGTCGCTCCGCCCCCTCAGCTCGTTCACCCACGGCCATCGGCCGCAGCTACAGCAATTCACATTCCCGATAAATTTTATTGGCATTGCGCTCTGCCCCATGCCTCCGTTACTGCCCGTCATGCAAATCCACCGCGATTTCCGCAAATTGTTCCAAAGCGGCTTCCAAATGTTTCAGGATTTTTTTGTCTCTCTCCTTTTCAATCAGGGACTAAAGATGATATAATTCCCCGGTGATTTTTAAGCGCTTCATTTGGATCACGCTCATTGTGATTGCCTGTTTTACCGGGTGGAACGTCATCGACCCGGGAATGCGTTCAATTGTGGAGTCTTTTCGCCCCCCCCCTTCACTTTCGCAATCATCCCTTCAACCCGACCCAACCCACCCCGCCCCTTTATCCCCCGTCGTCGACCACAAAATTCAACAACCCTGGCAAATTCTTTCGCCCATTCAGGGTCTGTTCACGAATGATTCGCTCGCCAACCCCCAACTCCGGGAATTGGCTGCCCAACTCATTACCCGCTATCAAACCCGTCAAAAAACAGATGCAGGGTCACTGGCCGGCGCCCATCAAGGGCCCACCCGCGGTACCGATGCCGCCGGAGCCGGCTACGAATTCATGGGCATTCAAAACGGCCGATACAAGGTCCTGATCACCCTCAATCGCAATGCCGCCATTTCGGTCGGCGCCGATCAGGTCCGCCGGACGCCGCCCTTCGATGTGGATGGCGGATCCCTGATCGCGGGGATCTGGGATCAAGGAAGCGTGCGGGTATCCCATCAGGAATTTGCCACCAACCGGGTGTCCGTCCGGGATGGCGCATCCGCCTACGACCATTCCACCCATGTCGGTGGAACGATCGCCGCACTCGGAATCCAGGCCACCGCCATGGGCATGGCGCCGGCCCTTAAACTCGACTCCTATGACTGGAATTCGGATTTTGGTGAAATGACCGACCGCGCACAGGCCGATCCCGCGGAAACCAACGGCATCCGGATTTCCAACCATTCCTATGGCGCGATCTGCGGCTGGTATGGCAATTCCTGGTACGGAACGTGGAATCAAGGATTCCGGGAATCCGATTTCTTTGGCGCCTATGATGAGGATGCAGCCACCCTCGACGCCCTCTGTTATAACGCCCCCTATTACCTGCCCTTTCAAGCCACCGGAAATGACCGCGATGATAGCGCGCCCTCCAGCGGATCTTTTTTTCAATATTTCCAGAACGGAACCTGGCAATACAAAACCTACAACCCCGCAACCGACCCCCTTGCCGATGGGGCCGACAATGGGGGCTACGATACCATCATCACCATCGCCAACGCCAAAAATTGCGTCACGGTCGGCTCGGTCAGCGATGCGGTGATCGGGGGCTTGCGCTCCACCAACGGAGTGGTCACGGCCGGGTACAGCGGCTGGGGCCCTTCCGATGATGGACGAATCAAGCCCGATCTCGTCGCTAACGGCGAATCGCTCTATTCCCCTTCGGCGGCCGGCAATAGTTCCTATACCACCATGTCCGGCACCAGCATGGCCACGCCCAATGCCGCCGGAGCCGCAGCCCTCCTCCTCGATTGGGTCCATCGAATTCAACCGAACTGGATGCCCCGCGCAGCAACCCTCAAGGCCCTCTTGATTCATTCGGCCGATGATCTCGGTCGACACGGTCCCGATTACTCTTTCGGCTGGGGCCTGATCAATACGCGGGCCGCCGCCCAATTGATTCGACTTCAAACCGATTTACCGGACTCTCAAACCATCCTCGAAGACACCCTCTCGGTCACCCAGACCCTCCACATCTATACCTTCACCGGGAATCCAGCCGCTCCCATCAAAGCGACCCTCGTCTGGACCGATCCTCCCGGAACCCCCACCAATGGCCTCGATATCCGCAATCCCAACCTGGTGAATGACCTGAACCTTAAAGTCATTGGTCCCACCGGTCTCGTCGCCCTTCCATGGACGCTCGATCCGCTCAACCCCGCTCTCCCGGCGGGAACCGGGACCAACCGCGTCGATAACGTGGAACAAGTCAGATTGAATCTTCCAACCGCCAGCGGTGCCTATCACATCATCGTCAGCACCGATCAACCCCTGCAAGGCGGATCTCAGGCGTATTCGCTGATCCTGGACGGCATCGGGCTCCCCCCTCGCATCCAGCACCACCCCTTGGAAAATACCGTGGTTGATGATCAACCCTATATCGTCTCTGCCGATATCACTCCCGACTATCTGCTCGATCCCGCCACGGCCCAAATCCACTGGTCCCCGGACGAAACCGCTGGAATTTGGTTCACTCAAACCTTGTCCCCGCTGGGATCCAATCATTTCGTAGCCCAAATCCCGGCCCAAACCTGCGGCACCCACATCGCCTATTTCCTCTCCGCGACGGCATCCAACGGATTCACAGCCACCCATCCCCCCGGCGCACCGGATCAACTTCACCGATTCGATGTCACAATCCCCCTCACCCTCGATATCACTGGCGACCCAACCGCCATCGGCGGGGTTACGCCCGGCTATGGGGCACATCAAATCGCGTCCGGACGGGTCGTTTCCGTCTCTGCCCCCCTCTATACCCCGGCCCTCTCCGGCTCCCGTTTCCGATGTTCCGGATGGAAGGGATCCGGGTCCATCCCCGATAGCGGCTCGTCCAATGAATTCATTTTCACCCTCCGTCAAAATTCAGATCTGACCTGGAAGTGGACACCCCAATTCGAACTGGCCTATCTTTCCAACCCGCGCGGTTTGATCGCTTCCTCGACCTGGTCCGACGCTGATGCAACAGTAACGCCTCTTCCCGCACCTGCAATCCTCGATTCCGCCAACACGCGATACGCGTTCGCCGGATGGTACCGGGATGGACTGCGCCAGCCCAATACCAATCAACCCGCCTTCAATCCCGTCCCCCCGTTCACGCTCCAGAAAGCCTGCGTACTGTATGCCCGCTATCTACAGGAAAACAAGGATTCCGATTCCGATGGACTGCCCGACTGGTGGGAACTGTTCTTTTTCGGCAGTTACGTCCCGGAACCGGCCGCCGATCCCGATGGCGATGGATTTGACAATCAAGCCGAATATCAGGACTGTTCCAACCCCCAATCTGAAACTTCAATTCCCGGCCCGCCGACCTTTTTGCATACGCCCCTCGCTTCCCCCCAAAACCGGCCGTCCCCCTGGACGGTTTCCACCGTCATTACGGACAGTTGCCAGGTCGCCCAGGCCCGGGTGGCCTGGCGGAGAAACAACTCCGAGCCGTGGACTCAGTCCACCCTCGTCGCGCAAGCCGATTCCAACCGGTTTTCGGGATCGATCGATGGACCGGGTGTCAATGGGAACACGATCGAATATACCCTTTGGGCCATCGACTCAGCCGGCCATGAAACCGAAATCGGGCCGTTCTTTTTCGATGTCTCCTACCCCATTGCCACCTTCACCCCCACCCAACACCAAAACGTTCTTGCGGAATATGGATCGTCCCCCCTCCTCCCCCTGGTCGTTTCCAATTCCGGACTCGCGGATCTTCATTGGACCTCCGCCTATGAAACCTGCCCCCTGTCCGATTCGGTCGAAAACAGCACCAGCCGCTGGACCCATGGCGGAGCCAACGATCTCTGGCATATCAGCACCAACCGCGCCTTTTCCGGAATTCATTCCTGGTATCTGGGCAACAGCTTGACCCGGAGTTATATCGACCGTATCAATGCCTCGATCATCAGTCCCGCCTACACTCTAAAAACCAACCCGCAACTCCATTTCCAGCACTGGATCCGAACGGAACCGGACTCAGCCACTCATTTCTGGGATGGCGGAGTGGTCGAAATCTCCACCAATGACGGCGCCACTTTTGTTGCCATCCCGCCGCTGGGCGGATATCCCTACCGAATTACCCCCAACACCGCATCGCCCTTCCCCGCCAATATGCCTTGCTTCGCCGGAACCGGCGGCTGGCAGTCTGTCCAATTTGACCTCTCCGCGTATGTCGGGCAAACGATCCGTTTTCGCTTCCGATTCGGCAGTGATGGCGCAGTCGTGGATGAAGGCTGGTTCATCGACGATATCCGCCTGACCATGCTCTGCGACTCGAACGCGTCCTGGTTTACCTGTTGGCCGGCGGCCGGAACCGTCGCGGCCAATACCGTCTCTAATTTCGAAATCCGCATTCTCACTCCGCGGTTGAATCCCTTGGATGACCGGGAAGGAACCGTCCGCTTCACCTGTAACGACCCCATCGCCTCCAACCACACCTCACACCTCCCGGTCAAAGTCCGCACCCGTCCCGTCCTCTCCGCTCTGGTCGCCACACAATCCTCTACGGACGGCGAAGGCTGGGTCACCTTCTCCCAGCAACTCGCGGGAGCCGATGGTCTCCCCTGCGATATCCGGATCGAATACACCACCGACCCCGGTGGTGCCTGGTCCCCCGCCACCGTGATGGCCGCCACCGCCCAACACGGCGTTCCCGTCATTTCCCCTGATTCCCCGACCCATATCTCCGGCGCCGCTTGCTCCTCGAATACCACCCCGATCACCAACACCGTTACCGCCATCTGGAACACCCGCGCGGCCCTTCCCCCCATCCGCCTCGAATCCACGATTCAGCTCCGAACCACCGCTTGGAACGGCTTCTTCCAAAGCGCGCCCCTGACCAGCCAGCCGTTGCAAGTGGACAATGAACCGCCCGATTCCTCTTCCGCCAGCCTGTCGTTCAATTCA
>CAZCDO010000204.1:0-6723 GCA_964497135.1 uncultured Verrucomicrobiota bacterium | reverse complement strand
TGGTCTGGTGCCGCGTCCACCGCGAAGAATTCAAAACGCATCCCGAGAATTTCGATCTTCGTCCTCCTGGAAAAGTGTTTATGGCTGAATACGCCAAGTATATCGTCCACAAAAACACCATGCTCGGCAGTCAGGGCCAGTTGGACGCCTTACGCAAAACATTGTAAGCCGGGACCGTAGGATTAATCGAGAGGCCCTGTCATCCCGTTGGGGCGAGGAAGTTGAGGTGCCGGCCCTGACGGCACGATCCCTCGCCGAACGCTTCTGTCAGCGTTTCCCGAATGGAATCCTCTCGCTCCAACGGCCCGTTTCACAATCAGCCCGGAGGGCCTCAATCTGGCCGATCAAGCAGCCCTTTTCGCCGGGGCTAAATCTCCAGAGTAGCCCGAGCGCGAAGCCGCCCTTGAAATCCTGTTTACGCTATCAGCCGGCCCGCATTCAAGCTGAAGGAAAAACCCGAATCGGGCTTGCTTTCCCATCCGCAACTTGGTAGTTTTCAGATTAATAACCGATCAGAAAACCTGATCTTAATCAGGGCCATTAAGGAGCTTTAGTATGTCGCAAATTGCAGAAATTGTCGCACGTGAAATTTTGGATTCCCGAGGCAACCCGACGGTCGAGGCAGATGTCATCCTCGAATGCGGTATCGTCGGACGTGCCGCCGTACCCTCTGGGGCCTCAACAGGCGAAAACGAAGCCGTTGAACTGCGCGATGGCGACAAGAAACGCTACAACGGCAAGGGTGTATCCAAGGCCGTCAAGAACGTCAACGAAGTCATCTTTCCCGAACTGGCCGGACGCGATGCACTCGACCAAGTCGCTCTAGACCGGGCTCTCATCGCTCTGGACGGCACCTCCACCAAGAGTAAGCTCGGAGCCAATGCAATGCTCGCGGTCTCGCTGGCCACCGCGCGTGCGGCTGCCGAATTTGTCGGACTCCCCCTCTTTCGCTATATCGGCGGCGCCAACGCTCGAGTCCTGCCTGTTCCCATGATGAATATTCTGAACGGCGGCGCGCATTCCGATGCACCGGTCGACATCCAGGAATTCATGGTCATGCCCAAGGGCGCAGCCTCGTTCTCCGAAGGCCTCCGGATGGGGACCGAAGTTTTCCATGCCCTGAAATCCGTTCTCAAGGAGATGGGCCTCAGCACAGCGGTTGGGGACGAGGGCGGTTTCGCGCCCCGCGTGGCCAGCAACAAGCAAGCCTTGGAAGTCATTATTAAGGCCATCAAAAAGGCCGGGTATAAACCGGGCAAGGATATCTTCATCGCTCTCGATCCCGCTGCCAGCGAGTTTTATGACTCCGATTCCCAGAAGTATGTTTTCAAAAAGAGCGACAACTCCAAACGGACCGCCGCCCAGATGTGCGACTTCTATGCCGATCTCGCCCGCGAATTCCCTATTATCAGCATTGAGGATGGGTTGGCCGAAAATGATTGGGCTGGATGGAAACTCATAACAGACCGCCTGGGCGACAAAATGCAGTTGGTCGGCGATGATCTCTTTGTCACCAACACCAAGTTCCTCAAGAAAGGCATCGATTCCGGAACCGCCAACTCGATCCTGATCAAAGTTAACCAGATTGGCACTTTGACCGAGACTTTGGAAGCCATCCAAATGGCCACCCGTGCCGGTTACACTTCTGTTATCAGTCATCGTTCCGGTGAAACCGAGGATACCACGATTGCCGACATCGCTGTGGCAACCAATGCCGGTCAGATTAAAACCGGATCACTCTGTCGAACGGATCGTGTCTGCAAATACAACCAACTCCTTCGCATCGAGGAAATGCTCGGCGATAATGCCGTTTATGGCGGCGTAATCTGATACCGATAGCGGAGGCTATAACCGGAGTTGACCTGCTGATGCGTTATTGGAACCGGCTGATGTGGATCCCCATCGGACTGATCGGGGTGGTGGCGATTATCTCCTGGGGTATGCCCAAATGCCAGGAGTACCAACGGCTTCAAAACAACCGCATGGCTCTGGATGAGGAAAATAACCGGTTGGAATCCAATATTCGCCAGTTGGAAACCAAGCACAAGCGCTTCGCGTATGACAAGGATTTTGTCGAGCGAACGGCGCGGGAACTCGGCATGGCCAAGCCCGGCGAAACCATCTATAAATTCAACTCGTCCGAAGATCGCTAAACCCAACGAGGGGAGCCCTCCGCGCATGCGCTTTGACCATCGGCTGGGAATTGTCCTAGTTGCCCTCCTGTCTCTTGCCGGGGGGTGCATCCGACTGGAAACGACCCTGACCATCGCACCCGACGGGTCGGGTAGTGCCATTGTCTATGGGGCCATCCGCCAACAAGCATTAGACCGCCTTCTGCTGGCTCAGTCCTTGGCCGCTGACCTCCACGACAAATCCCCCACCAATTCCTTCATGGCACCATCGCCATCGCCGTGGTTGATGCTCTTGAGCGCACGGGATGGCGACCAGGCTTGGCGCCTGCTGCAATCATACGCCACCCCAACCCTTGAATTTCAACGAAGAACCTTTGAAATCAAACAAGATCGGCGTGATTTATTTTTCGAAATCCGTTTCCATTCACTTGAGGATCTGGTCCGATGTCCCCTCTTCCAGCATCTCTCTTGGCGGGTTCAAAACTTAAAGGATGGTTCTGTCCGTTGCGCCCTCACCTTCCCCCCACTGGACTTCGGCGCGGACCTCGCTATGCTCCCCATAGACCTGTCTCCATTTTTGACGGATCTTAATATCACGTTTAACATCCAAACACCCTCTGAAATTCTGGAGACCAATGGACACCGAAGCACAGCACGGACCGCTCGCTGGCAGTTTAACTATGATCGGGATCCTCGCGAACTTCGTCAACTTGACCGGGCATCGGTCAATATCATTTTCGCCTCAACGGGCCACCCCTTCCCCACCATTTCCACCCTACCGATTCCTTGAACGGCATTTTCAGGGGTGATCTTCATGCAAAAAGCATCAATTTAATCCGGCACAGTTTCCGGTTGAAATTCATCGGCAGTTCGACTACTGTATCGACTCTTCGTTTGCTCGGGTGGTGAAATTGGCATACACGTTAGCTTGAGGTGCTAATGGCCGAAAGGCTGTGGGGGTTCGAGTCCCCCCCCGAGCACCAATCCCTTTTGAACCGAATTGATCTGGAGTCGGGTTGCCCCCCACCCCGCAATCTCCCCATGAAATTATTGATCGCCACCCGCAATAGGCACAAGTTTGGCGAATTCATCGATTTACTCGGTTTGCCCCCAGAGACCGTTGTTTGTGCCGCCGACCGCTCCGATCTTCCCGATGTTGAAGAGGATGGCCAGACGTTCGCTGCAAACGCCATCCGCAAGGCCGGCGCGTGGGCCACCGTCACCCATACCTGGGTGCTGGCAGATGATTCGGGGCTTGGCGTTCGGGCGCTCGATGGCGCACCAGGCGTCTACTCTGCACGCTTCGCCGGTCCAAACGCGACCGATGCCGATAATAATCGCCGTCTGCTCGAATTGATGAAAGGCGTTGCCGACCGCCGCGCCTGTTTCAAATGTGCCCTCGCCCTCGTCGCCCCTTCAGGCGATCTGCGAGTCATCGAAGGCGCCTGCCCCGGGATCTTATTGGACCAACCGCGGGGCATTCAGGGATTCGGCTATGATCCCCTGTTCGTTCCGGATGGTTTTGAACAGACGTTCGCAGAAATTGAGGCGTCCGCAAAAAACCGGATTTCACACCGGGCTCGCGCCCTGCAAGCCCTCCGAGACGCCTGGCCGGATTGCTTGCAATTGTTCCATCGAACCTAAGGTGTTGCCCGACTTCCTGGTCCCACCATTCTATTGCCCAAATCCATTTGTCGATCAGCGCTCCGGCCAACGCCAGATCGGAGCATCAAGTTTCCCCTGCCCCTCGATGAGGGTTTCACCGCGCCCCTTGCAGGAGAAGGCCAACAGGTATTCAAGTTGGCAGTGGTCACACCGAACTCGGGCCAGTGGACACTCGGCGTTAAGGTGCCGGGGCGGCCACGCCGCGAGTTCAACGACCTCCGCTTCCATGGGCCCGGCTTCAGGAAACTCAAATGGGTCGGGTTTTCCAGCAACACCCGGGTCAGCACGTCCTTCTATCTCGACAACTTCCCGTTCGAGGCGAAATGACACGGCGCGCTCGCCCTTGGGTTGACTCTGCCCCGTGAGACGCCTATTCGTAGGCCGTTTCCGCATTCAACCCTGCGGATGGAATTGCCCCTATGCCGACTTACGAATACGAGTGTCCCAAGTGCGGTATTTTCGATCTGTATCAGAGCATGAAGGACGAGCACCTGAAGGTGTGCCCAACCTGCCGCAGCTGCAAACTGAAGCGACTGATAGGCAAGGGCGCCGGCATCATCTTCAAGGGCTCAGGCTTCTACCAGCCGGACTACCGCAGCTCCGGCTACCATACGGATGCGAAGGCCGATAGCAGCGCGAGCAAGACCGACAAGCCGGCCGATGCCGCCCCGGCCTCTGATTCGAAACCGGCCGCGTCGTCCACCGCACCGGCGCCGGCTGCGACCGCCGCGCCTGCCAAGCCCGCCACGCCGGCGCCTTCGGCGCCAGCCAAGACTGGCAAGAAGAAGCGGTAGAGATCGCGTCTCTACCTGTTCGTGTCCCCGAGTTGCTCCGCTTTGCTCTGCCCGAGCGGGTGATAGGGCAGGCGGTCGATTCCTTGAATCCGGGGCAGTGCGCCGCACAACTCGTCAACAGCCTGGAAGTGACCTGCGCGGTCATTGCTGCCGGGGATGACCGGCAACCGCAATCGTATCAGGGCTCCTGCACCATGCAACCGACGTAGATTGGCGAGGATCGGCGCCAGGTCAACGCCCGTTGCCTGCTGGTGCCGCTCCGGGTCGGTTTCCTTGAGATCGTAGAGAAACAGGTCCGTCACGGACAAGATCGCCTCGAACGACGCCCACGGCACGAAACCGCAGGTCTCGATACAGGTGTGCAGTCCCGCCCGTCTTGCGCCGGCGAGCAGTGCCGCCGTGAAGTCGGGCTGTGCAAGCGGCTCGCCGCCGGACAGGGTTATGCCGCCGCCCGACGTGGCGTAGAAAGTCCGGTCCCGCATCACCTCGGCCAGCACATCAGCCGGATCCATCTCTCTTCCGACGAGACGCAGGGCTTGCGTGGGACAAACCTTCGCACACTCCCCGCAGCGCTGGCAGCAGGCGCGGTCCACAACGGCTTTGTGGTCCGGCAGGGTGATGGCCCCCGCTGGGCAGGCCTGCAGGCAGGCGCCGCACCCCAGGCAACGGTCGCGGCATAGCAGCAGGTCCGGATGCGCGTCCTGGCTCTCGGGATTGTGGCACCATCGGCAGCGCAGCGGGCAGCCTTTCAGGAACACGGTCGTCCGGATGCCGGGGCCGTCTTGCAGGCAGAAGCGCTGGATGTCGAAAATGCGACCGCGCATGCGAGTCAGACTTCCTTCCGTTCCATCCGCGAGATGATCAACTCCTGCCACTCCTTGTTCAGCGTGGCAAATCGCGCGGACCATCCGGAGACACGGACGGCGAGGTTGGGATAGCGCTCCGGATGCGACTGGGCATCGCGCAGCAGGGCCGCATCGACGACGTCGATCTGCATGAAGATGCCGCCCAGTTCCACGAAACCGCGGATCATGCCGACCATCGCATTCAGACCTTCCTCGCCATGCACGGCGGCGGGATGGAGTTTCAGATCCAGTGCCGTGCCGCAGGGCAGACGCGCGAAATCGACGCAGCAATGGGCGGCGATCGCGCCCGTGGGGCCGCCCCGATCCGACCCGGGCGACGGCGTGAAGTTGGATGCCAGGATCTCATCCTTCCTCCGGCCCGAGGCCGCGGCGGTGCGGTGGGGCAGGTAATCGGACATCTCGCGGCCAAACGTGCTGATGCCCGCGGGCCGGAGCGCGCCATGCCGCTCGTGGACCTTGGCGACCAGGCCGGTGTAGTCGTCGAAGACGCGCCGCATCAGCGCGTCGGACTCGTCCGATCCCCCGCCGAAGAAATCGAAACGCGTGCGGATCCACTGCCGCAGTTCCTCCTTACCCTGCCAGTTGGTGCGGAGAATCTCCACGAACGCGGCCAGCTCCAGGCGCCGTTCCTCGAAGACCAGTTTGCGGATCGCGAGCAGGCTGTCCACGACGTCCGGCAATCCGCCGGGGTGCGGCGAGAGCGCCGTGTAGCGCGGGCCAAGATCGTAGTATGAGCGGCCTGTCTCAATGCACCCGTCGATCAGCAGATCCACAAGTACCGACGGATGGCGCGACCGGTTGGAGGCGTTCACGAGTTGCGTCAGTCGGAACGCCAGCCGCCGGCGAAAATCGTCGTACAGGTTGTCGAACGTGGCGAAGGCGTGCGTCGTCGTGACGCCGGCCTCGAGCCCGAGCGTAGCCTGCAGGATCTGGAGGGCATCGAAAGGCTGGTAGGAGAAACACGTCTTGCCGGGGATGATGATTTCCCAGCAGCCGTCGTTGGCAAAATCACGCGCCTCTTCGATGGGATAGCCGAATTGCACCAGGGTCGGGATGATGCGGTCCTCGTTGTAGGTTGCGACAATGCCGCCGCCGAGGCGCTGTATCGCGGCGATGCGCCGGATCAGCCTGTCTGGTGTGTGCCGCGACAGGCGCACGGCGATCGGGAAGTCGCTGATATGCAGTTCTTCCACCACGTCGAGGACGAGATCCGTGACCTCGTTGGCGCCTTCATTGCCTGCTTCGTCCACGCCCGCCAGGACGACG
>CAZCDO010000203.1:6160-6813 GCA_964497135.1 uncultured Verrucomicrobiota bacterium | reverse complement strand
AAGAGTCCCATTTCCCGGCATTTAATGTCGCCGATTCCGCCATTTTTTGCGGCGTCTGTCTGTTGTTATTTTCATCCTGGTCCCAATCGAGCCGATGGCGGGTTGACCCGGGTGCAATGCCGGTTGATCCGCCACCGACGGGCGGGTGACCGCCATGGAACCGGTGCCCATCCATATCCTGGTCGGGCCGACGGCGGTCGGAAAAACCGAGGTTATTCACCGCCTGGCCCATGAATACCAGGCCGTCATCCTGTCCGCCGATTCCATGTTGGTCTACCGGGGGATGGATATTGGGACGGCAAAACCAATGCCTGCGGAACGGGCTGGCCTGCGCTATTTCGGAATCGATCTGGTCTCCCCTGGCGAAGCCTTCAGCGTGGCCGATTTTTTGGTTGAAGCCCGGCGGGCACTCGGCTATTGCCGTCAGGAAAAACGGTCCCTCTGGGTCGTGGGGGGCACGGGGTTATATGTGCGATGCCTGCTGGAGGGGTTGCGGGACGAGCCCGGCGCCGACTGGGAGGGGCGGGCTGTGCGCGAAAAAATGGTGGAATCCGGCCGGATCGAAGATCTTCAGAACGAGGTTCGTCGGCGGGCCCCGGAGGCATGGGGTGCCCTGACGGATTCAGATCGGGGCAATCCGCGACGGTTGATTC
>CAZCDO010000203.1:0-6150 GCA_964497135.1 uncultured Verrucomicrobiota bacterium | reverse complement strand
TTCGCGGCATGTACGAGGGAGGGTTATTGGATGAAGTTCGAGCCCTGTTGTCGGCCGGTGTGGAACCTGATTCAACGGCCTGGCAGGCGATCGGATATGCCGAGGCCGCAGCCTGTCTGCGCGGGGAACTCACCCGCGCGGTGGCGATGGAGCGGACCTTGATCCGCACCCGTCAATTGGCCAAGCGGCAGATGACGTGGTTTCGGGGTCAATTGCGGGTCCGGTGGGTGGAGCGGGAAGCCGGTGAATCCTGGGCGCTGACGGCGGCTCGGGTTTCCGCCGTCTGGGCGGCGATCGGGTCGGTGCGGTTGAAAGGATTGGAGTCGCGATGACAGGGAAGGATCGCGTTCAAGAGTGAGACTTCAACGCGCCCCGCTTATGAGCGGCTCGGGAGGTGCGCGGCAAGCCAGGGAAAAAGGGGGCGACCATGGGACAGGTGGGAACGGAATATGTGATCGAAACGACGGTTCAGCGGGTCTGCGATATGCCGGTGCGATACCGTCCGCGGGAAGAGGTGGATCGGGTTGGTTTCGCAAATGCCTCGGATGATCTGTTGTTAGCGCTTCTGCTCCGGCATGGAATTCCGGGATTGAACGTGGTGCAATTGGCGCGTCGACTATTGCATGAGGATTACGGCTCGTTAAACGACCTGGCGGCCGAGCCGGTGGAGGAATTGGCGCGTCGGCGGGGGATGGGGCGGGTCAAGGCGCAAATTATCAAGGCCGCGCTGGAACTGGGTTTGCGTTTGGCGCGCGAGATCAAACCGGCCGAAATCCGGGTCCGGGCGCCGGGCGATGCGGCCAATCTTCTGCGGGACCGGGTTCGGGGCCTGGAGGAGGAGGTGTTCTGGGTGTTGCTGTTGAACGCGCGTAACCGGTTGAAAACGGAGCCCCAGGAGATCACCCGCGGGATTTTGGATGCCAGCCTGATCCATCCGCGCGAGGTCTTCCGCCGGGCGATCCGGCATGCCTCGGCGGCGGTCATCGTGGCGCACAATCATCCGTCGGGCGATCCGACCCCGTCGGCCGAGGATCTGTCCGTCACCCGCCAGATGATCGAGGCGGGGAAGGTCGTGGGCATTCCCGTGCTGGATCATGTGATCTTAGGCGTGGCGCGGGTGGGTCAAGAAAACGACTTCCTGAGTTTACGGGAAAGTGGTATGGTCATCTTCAATTCTTGAACGAGGGGGAGCCATGACGATTCATCCGACCGCCCAGATCGATCCCGGCGCCGAGTTGGGCGCGGGAGTGACCGTGGGACCGTTTGCCGTTATCGAGCGGGATGTGACCATCGGCGATGGCACCATAATTGGTCCGCACGCCTGCCTTCTGCGATATACCACAGTGGGTAAAAACTGCCGGATTCATGCCGGGGCGGTCATTGGCGACTTACCCCAGGATGTGGGGTTCAAGGGTGGCGTTTCCTATGTCCGGATCGGCGACGGTACTCAGATCCGGGAACATGTCACCATCCATCGCGGAACGGAGGAGGGGACCCGTACGGAGATTGGCGACGAATGCATGATCATGGCCACCGCGCATCTGGCCCATAATGTCCGGCTGGCCAACCGGGTGCTGGTGGTCAGCGGGGCTTTGCTGGCCGGCTATGTTCAGGTCGACGACCGGGCGTTTATCAGTGGCAATGTGGTGGTGCACCAGTTTACGCGGATCGGCCGGCTCGCGATGCTCGGGGGGGCCTGTGGGGTGTCGCGCGATGTGCCGCCGTTTTGCACGGTGAAACCCCAGGGCACGAACGAACTCCTGGGTCTGAACGTTGTGGGTCTACGACGGGGCGGAGTGTCGCCGGAAGACCGTCTGTCCCTGAAAAAAGCCTTTCATTTATGGTTTCGGTCCGGACTGAACATTCGCCAGGCCACCGGCGAGGTGCGGCGGCAATTGGGGACTTGTTCGGCGGTGGTGGAGATGGCCGATTTCATTGAGGCGACCCGCCGGGGCATCTGTGTCTGTCCCCGGGGCGCATCCGGGGCGACAGCCGAAGAGACGGCAGAATAACGAAAAAGGAGGACGATTACGGATGAAAAGTATAAAGAACGGGGTCCGATTCCATAGGTGGGGCGTTGCCCTGGTCGGCGGATTGATCATTCTGGGCCTGGCGGCTTGCCGCACCCAGGATGTCCGCATCAAAACGATCCGGATTCCAGAAGTCAAAACCGAAGCGGCGCGGGTGGTTGTCAGCAATGCGCTGGCCCAACTCGAAGGGGTGGTCGGCACCTCGATCCGCTTCGAGGCCGGGACGGTAACCGTGACGTATGACAGCATGAAGTTGGCTTTGAAAAACATGGAATTCGCCATTGCGGATGCCGGTTTTTCGGCAAACGATACCCCCGCCAATGCGGCCAAGCGGGCCGCCTTGCCGGATTCCCTTCGCGAGTGATCGACCGGCTATCGGCTTTGTAAGCACCCCTTCATGAACGCGCTGATCGATCAATTCCTGGATCACCTCATCCTCGAGGGCGGATTAAGCCCCCGGACCCGGTCCGCCTACGGGGCCGACCTGGTGTCCTTCACCCGTTATCTGGCCCAAAAGGGTGTGACTTCGGTCAATGAGGTGCCTCGCCGTCGGATCCTGGAATATTTGGAATCCGAAAAGGATCGCGGGTTGAGCGGCAATTCACTGGCGCGTCGGTTGGTGACGATCAAAGTCTGGTTTCGCTATCTTCACCAGGAGGGGCTCTTGGCGAGGAATGAGACCGCCGTGATGGATTCGCCGCGTTTATGGAAAGTCTTGCCGGGTTGTCTCTCCTTGAAAGAGGTGGATCGACTGTTGGCCCAGACCCGGGGCGAGGATGCGCTGGCGGTTCGGGATCGGGCCTTGCTCGAGACGTTTTACGCGTCCGGACTGCGGGTTTCAGAGATGGCGGAATTGAAGCTGGAGGATTTGCATTTCGACAGCGGTTACCTGCGCTGCCGGGGCAAGGGCAACAAAGTGCGGATCGTGCCGGTGGGCGGTTCGGCGATCCGCGCCGTGGGGCGCTATATGAACGAAGTCCGGCCGACCTTCGCGGCTCGGGGCGCGGAGTCCCGCTGTGTTTTTTTGACGCGTCGCGGGTCGCCCTTCACCCGGCAGGGAATCTGGAAACTGATCCGGGCGTATGCCCGAAAAGCGGGCATTGGGCGAAAGGTTTCGCCCCACACTTTGCGACACTCGTTTGCCACTCATTTGCTGGCCAATGGGGCGCCGCTGCGACTCATCCAGGAGATGCTCGGTCATGCCGACATCGCCACCACCCAGATCTACACCCACGTCGATCAAAACCGTTTGAAATCCATCCACCATCAATACCATCCCCGCGCATGACCCCGACCCCCTTCCAGAAAAAGTTGAACGCGCTCCTGGGTTTGTCCCCGGTTCCGTTATATCGCGCGCTCGAAAAAAAGATCGGGTACCGGTTTAAAAATCCGGCCTTGCTCGAACAAGCCTTGACCCATCCCTCGCACCGGTTTGAAGCCCGGAGCGGATTCGATAACCAGCGTCTCGAATTTTTGGGGGATGCGGTGTTGAGCCTGGTGACCGCCGCCCGCCTTTACGAGTTGCCCGGTGAGCGGGATGAGGGGGATCTGACCGAATGGCGGAGCCGGCTCACCAGCGGCAAGGCGTTGACCCGGTTTGCCCGGCAATGCGAGTTGGGCACCTTTATCAAGTTGGGGAAAGGGGAAGAGAAGACGGGGGGACGGCAGCGGGACACGGTTTTGGCGGATGCCCTGGAGGCCATCTTCGGCGCCGCGTATGTCGATGGCGGGTTGAAGGCGGTCGAAAAAATTTTTACGCGGGTCATCCTGCCGGACCTGCCGGGCGCGCAGGGGCCGATTCCGACGAATCCCAAGGGCGCCTTGCAGGAGATTTTACAACGCCGCTTCGGTTGTAATCCCCAATATGCGGTGATTGAGGAAACCGGACCGTTGCATGACCGGCATTTCACGGTGGAGGTGTCCTGGGATTCGGGGCGAACGGCCCGGGGCACGGCATCGAGCAAGCGACAGGCCGAGGCGGAGGCCGCGGCGGGAGCCCTGCGGCAGATTTTGGGAGATTCCCCCTCATCATGAAAATCCGCCCTCCTGAATCGGACGGGAAGCATCTGGCGCTGGCGACCATTGACGATGGAGTGCGAGCCGTTTCGATCCGCACCCTGGGCGCCTATGCCGAATCACGCGGGGTCCGCACGACGCTCCTGATGATCATCAAATCCCTGGCGAGCTTTGATCATCCCGTCCAATTTTCGTCCGCTGAAATCAGGCAGGTGGCCGCCTTTCTTCGCACCGAGCAGGTGACCCATCTGGGGTTCTACCTCATGACGGCAAGCTTGAAGCCGTATGTCCTGCTGGTTCGGGCGCTTCGCGCTGAGGGGTTCACGGGGATTATTATGGCGGGCGGTGTTCATGTGAGTCTCTGCCCGGAAGAATCCCTGCCGGAGGGCGCTGATTTCGCAGTCCAGGGGCCGGGCGAGATTCCGTTGGGCCTGATTTTGGATGGCGCGAATCCAGCCGATATTCCGGGACTCGTCTGGCGCAAGGAGGGCCGGATTGTAATCAATACGCAAAGCCCCGTCCAGAAAACCGATCTGGATGCATTGCCGTTTCCGATTCTCCGATTTAACCGCGATTGGGTTCTGCTGGACGGCAAGTTGACGAAACATACCTGGGCGGTGCATCGGCGCCATGCCAGGTGGCATGGGCGGTATTATGATCTGGTGACGTCCCGGGGCTGTGTCTATCGCTGTGCGTATTGCTGCAATGTGAATGGCGCCCCGGTGCGGCGGGCGAGCGTCGACCATGTGATCGGCGAACTGAAGCATCTGCGCGAATCGGTGCCGGAAATCAGGGGCATCAATATTCAGGACGATAGTTTTTATGCTGGGTCCGAGGCCTGGGTGAAGGAATTCTGCGACCGCTTGCCCGCCGAAGTCGGTTTGCCCTTTATCATCCGGATGATTCCCAAGTATGTCACTCCGGCGCGGTTGGAGATGTTCAAATCGGCGGGGCTTGAATATGTGACCATGGGGCTCGAAGCTTCGGATCGGGTCAATCGCCAGCTATTCAACCGCCCGGAAACCGCCGCCTCGTTTATCCAGGCGGCCAAGACGGTCCTCGAAGCCGGATTAGTGCTGTCGATCGACCTGATTGTCAACAATCCCTACGAAACCGAGGCGGATTTGCGCGAAATTGCGGAAACCTTGAACGCGCTTCCCCGGCCGAATTGGTGGCTGGTATCCCTATCCTTGACCCCGTTTCCCGGCACCCCGCTCCATAAGCGGTGCGTGAAGGACAAGATGCTGGATCAATTCGCCACCGATGCCTATGACGCCATGCTGGTGCCGTCCCGTCCCGGCGGCTACCGGACGCCCCGATTCTGGCTCCTGTTAAACACTGTCGTGTTGCCGCGGGTCAGCGCAGAGGTCGGTGCCCGCCTGATTGCCTTGGGACCGGACAATCCGAGTGCGGTCCGGTATGTGGAAACACTCAGTTCAACGATCCGTCGAACGAGCCGGATTACCAGTTGGTTGCGGGATGAAACACCGGTGCTGTACGGCCTGTTGTTTCGCGGGCTTCGTTCCCTGATGAAACGCAAGCCCCTTCCCCGGGGGGTCAAGGTGGTCCACTGAGTCCTCCCGCGACAGACTTTGCCGGGGGTCGGGCGACCCTCACGAGGGATTCAAGGTGTACAAGAGGGTAACCCCATCCTGGGCGCAAGCGGTGTTGCCCAGCGTGTCTTTGCAAACGGACATGGCCACGACCCGTCGATCCTGAAGTTTGATCCGGGTCAGGACCGGGGGATGGTAGGTTGGGCGGGTCGGGAATGGCTCGGTCGTTTTAGGTTTCATGATACATCCTTTGGTGGTTCCGGCGTTTGAGCCTTCGATACGGGGCGATATCCGCTTTTAATGATGGTCAAGGGAACGGTGCATTTGATGATTCCCGTCGCGATGGCGTAGCGGGTGAGACTGGCCGTATCGTGAATGTCGAGCTTTTGCATGAGGTGGTCTCGGTGCTTTTCGACGGTTTTGGTGCTGATGCCCAGCTCATCAGCAATTTGTTTATTGGCTTCGCCTTCGGCAATGAGTTGGAGCACTTCCACCTCGCGCGAACTCAGATGGGTCACCTTGGTTTTGACCCGACCATTTCGATCCGGCGT
>CAZCDO010000202.1:0-6871 GCA_964497135.1 uncultured Verrucomicrobiota bacterium | reverse complement strand
TCATGGTCATGGCCACCCAGAACCCGATCGAGCAGGAAGGCACCTATCCCCTGCCGGAAGCCCAGGTCGACCGCTTCATGATCAAGCACAAGGTCGATTATCCCTCGCGCGACGACGAACGCCGCATCATGAATCGCTTTACTCGTCGCCAGTCGTTTGATCTCCACCCGGTGGTCTCAGCCCAGCAAATCCTGGATATGCGCGGCTTGCTCGACCAGGTTTACTGCGATGAAAAAGTCGGCGACTACATTCTCGATCTGGTCACAGCCACCCGCAAACCCCAGGAGTTCGGATTAAAAATCGGACACCTGATCCATTATGGCGCGTCGCCCCGGGCCACGCTTTATCTCAATCTGGCCTCTCGCGCCAATGCCCTCCTGCATGGCCGCGCCTATGCCACCCCGCAGGACATCAAGGATGTGGCGCACGATGTTCTGCGCCATCGCATCATCCTCACCTACGAAGCCGAAGCCGAAGGGGTCGATAGCGATGCCGTCGTCACGACCCTGCTCAACGAAATCCCGGTGCCCTGAACTCTGCGGAATCCCCATGGCCATCGATGTCAAGGAACTCATGCGGCAGGTTGGACGGATCCGGGTCATTACGAACCGGATCGTCGATGAGCATCTCTCCGGCGAATACCACTCGGTCTTCAAGGGGCGGGGCATCGAGTTCGATGAAGTCCGGGAATATGCCCCCGGCGACGATGTCCGCGCCATCGACTGGAATGTCACCGCCCGCATGGGCCATCCCTATATCAAGCGCTACTGCGAGGAACGCGAACTCACCGTCGTCTTCCTGATCGACATCTCCGGCTCCCAGGCCTTCGGCTCCGCCACCCGCACCAAAGCCGAAACCGCCGCCGAACTGGCCTGCCTGCTCGCTCTTTCGGCCGTCAAGAACCAGGATAAGATCGGCATGATCCTCTTTAGCGACCGGATCGAAAAATCCCTCCCGCCCCGCAAGGGCCGGACCGCCGCCATGCGGCTGGTCCGCGAAATTCTCGCCGCCGAAACCACCCGCCGCGGCACCGACCTCGCCGGCGCCCTCCGCTTTCTCAACCGCGTCCAGAAACGCCGGGCCGTGGTTTTCGTCCTCTCGGATTTCATGGCCCCCCCGTATGAAAAGGAACTCCGCGTCGCCGCCCGCCACCACGACCTCATCTGTTGTGCCATCGGCGACCCCCGCGAGGAAACCCTCCCGCCCGCCGGTTTGATCGAGGCCCAGGACCCGGAATCGGGCGAAATTTTCCTGATCGATACCCATTCCGCCGCACTCAGAACCGCCTTCGCCCAAAATGCCGACGCCGACCGCATTCATCTTCAAACTCTCTTCCGCCGCCTGAAAATTGACGCCCTCATGCTCCAGACCGATCGCTCCGTGTGCGATGATGTCCGGCGCCTTTTCCAAAAACGCCAGGCTCGGAGCCGCCATGGATAACCGCTCCCTTACCCGCAACCGCCTTTCGCAAACCTCCTGGGAACGACACAGAGGTCGTCCCTCCATTCCCGGCCACATGCCGGATTCCCCCTCTGCTGGAGGGTCGGGCTACGTCCCGACCCTTCTTGCCGGAGGGCGTCTATCCATTCCCCGCTTCCTCCGTTCCGCCGCAACGGTCCTCTCGATCGCCGCCCTGGTTGTCGCCTGCAGCCGCTCGCCCGAGGCAATGCCCGCCACCACCCAACCGCGAACCGACGAACTCGCCGTCCACCCCGTTCGCATTCAGGTCATCGCCGATCCCGCCCAGCCCCAACTCGACCGCGATCTGCTCCTGACCCTCCGTTTCTCGGCTCCCTCCACCTTCCGCATCGTATTGCCCGAACTGGGCGTTTTTGATGATCGTCTGCAAGGATTCGCCATCGAAGGCCGCTTCGACCGCGAACCTCAAACCCGCGACGGCCAGACCATCCTCGAACGCTGCCTCCGGCTGCGCCCCCTGCCCGGCGTCGAGCACCGGTTGGCCCCGTTTGCCGTTGGACTCGCCCGGACCAAGGGAACCACCCCGCCCTCCGAATGGATCGCCACCCGCCCGGTCGTGTACGAAGCCGCCCCCCTTACGGATCATCCCAGTGACGCCCGGGTCGGCTCCTTGCGCGGCCCGATCTGGATCCGGCCCTCGCTCCAGACGGTCGCCCTCGGACTGCTCGTCCTGTTCCTGCTCACGGGGGCATCCGTCCTCGCTTGGAAATTCTTCCGCCGGGTCCGCCGCGAAATGGCCCTCCGAAAATTATCGCCCCGGGATCGCGCTCTCTTTGAGCTCAACGAGCTCCTCCAGCGCGGGTGGATCGAAGGCGACCGCATCAAGGATTTCTATTTCGAGTTGACGATGATCGTCCGCTGCTACATCGAGCGCGCCCATACCATCCGCGCCCCCGAACAAACCACCGAGGAATTTCTGGAAGCGGTCAGCCGCGATGCCCGCTTCGACCGCGAAACCATTCGACGCTTGCGCGCCTTTTTGCAAGCCGCCGACCTGGTCAAGTATGCCGCCCGGCGCCCGGACGCCCAAGGCATCGCCGAGTCCACCCAGACCGCCCGCGATTACATTGAACACGATTCCATGTCCACCGACCCGGGAGGTTCCCATGTTCCGGTTCGCTGACCCGGTTTATTTTCTATTGCTGATCCCGCTGGTCCTTCTGGCCGCGTGGCTCTGGCGACCCCGCCCCTCGGCTTCGCTCCTCTTTTCCGCGGGCGCCCGCCTCCCTCAAAACCGCACCACCTGGCGAACTTTCTTGCTCCCCTGGTCACCCGTCCTCTTCCTCCTCGGCCTGGCGGGGATCGTCCTCGCCCTGGCGCGGCCCCAATCATTTCTCCAACGGACCCTGAAAAATACCGAGGCCATCGCCATCCAGATGGTCGTCGATTGCTCCGGCTCGATGGAAGCCCTCGATTTCTCCACCCGTGACGAAATGAAAAGCCGGCTTTCCGTCGTCAAGGAAACCTTTGCCCGCTTCATCGGTCGGCGCACCGGCGACCTCATCGGCCTGATTACCTTTGCCGGGTACGCCTCCACCCGTGCGCCCCTCACCCTCGATCATCCCGCGCTTCTCCACGTCCTCAACGGCGTTGAAGTCCCCCAGGGCATCTTCGACGGCTCGGGCCGCATCATGAACGAGGAGGAAATGCTCACCGCCATCGGCGATGGCCTCGCCACCGCCTGCGCCCGCCTCGAAAAAACACCCCAGGTCAAATCCCGCATCGTCGTCCTCCTCAGCGATGGCGAATCCAATACCGGCCTGATCAAGCCCCCCCAATCCATCCAAATCGCCAAGGCGCTCGGCGTCAAGGTTTATACCATCGGAATCGGCACCACCGGGCAGGCTCCGTTCAAGGTCCGCGACGCCTTTGGCCGCACCGCCGTTCAATATGGGCAGGTCCGAATCGACGAGGATCTGCTGCGCCGCATCGCCCAGGAAACCGGCGGATCCTATTTTAATGTCCAGGATCCCCTGGGCCTCGATCGCGCACTGGCCGCGATCGATAAGTTGGAAAAAACCACGATCGACAGCACCGTCTTCAACCAGTACCGCGAACTCATGGCGCCCGTCCTCGCCGCCAGCCTGTTTTTACTGGCCGTGGCGTTGGGACTCCAGGTCGCCTTGCGCGGAGAGGTGATCTGATCATGATGCAATTGGCTCATACTTGGATTCTCTACCTGCTGTGGGTGGTGCCGCTCCTGGGGTTTGTCGGCCATGTGCTCCGCCGCCGACGGCAGGAGGGTTTGCGCCGTTTCGCCAATCCCGGCCTCCAGCCCCAACTCACCTCTCCCGTGATCCGGGCCCGCTGGTTCTGGCAATCCCTCCTCGCCCTCACCGGGCTCCTGTTGGGTCTCTTCGCCCTCGCCCGGCCCCAGTGGGGCGTACGCGAGGAACTCGTCAGCACCCGCGGCCGCGACCTCGTGATCGCCCTGGATGTCTCGCGCTCCATGCTCGCCCGCGATGTCTTCCCCAGCCGCCTAGGCCGGGCCAAGGTCGATCTGCTCGATCTCGTCCGAACCTTGCGCGGAGATCGCGTCGGTCTGCTCGCCTTCCGGGGCAAGGCCGCCCTGCTCTGCCCACTCACCACCGATTACGGGTTCTTTACCCAAATCCTCGACGGGGTCGGCATCGACTCCGCACCCGCCGGCGAAACCAACATCGGCGACGCGCTCCGCAAAGCCTTCGAAGCCTTCGGCGCCGATCCCGGCTCGCACAAAGCCATTGTGCTCATCTCCGATGGCGAAGATTTGGCCGGGGAATTGGAGTCCGCCATCGAGGAGGCGCGCAAGCAGGGAGTCGCGATATTCACCGTCGGGCTCGGCGACCCCGCCGGCTCCCCCATCCCCCAATCCGAAGATCGCCGCGAATCCCTGAAATTCGAGGGCCAAACCGTTGTCTCCAAATTGAATCATGAAACCCTCCGGCGGATCGCCGAAGCCACCGGCGGCGCCTATGTCCCCATCGCCCTGGCCCATGCCGATCTCGGCATCCTGTATCGCGATCACTTGAGCCGGATCACCGCTCAAGAGCGGGAAGAGTCCCTGCAACGCACCCACATCGAGCGCTTCCAGTTCTTTCTCCTGCCGGCCTGGCTCTGTTTCATCGCGGTGGGACTGCTGAGCGGGGGCCATCGCCTGCGCCGGAATCCACCCCACTTGCCGCCGATTCCCGCCCGTCAAAACCTCACCCTGACCCTTCTGCTCCTGGCCGCGCCTTCCCTTTTCGCTGCCGCCCCCCAGCCCCCGGCGCCGACGGCATCTGCCGCCGTCAGCAACATCCCCCCCGGCCGCGCGGGCGCCCGCAAAGCCCAGACCCTGTACACGCTCCATCAATATGATCCGGCCGCCGCGACCTATCTCGAAGCGGCCCGCGGCGGACCGCCGTCGCTTCAAGCCGCCCTGTTTTACAACGCCGCCTGTGCCCTCTACCAGGCCGGTCGCCACGAGGAAGCGGCCGAACTCTTCCGCTCCCTCTACTCCCGCGAACAAGCCCCGCTCGTTGATGCCGCTTTCAATCGCGGTGTCGCCCTTCACCAAGCCTCCCTGCACGCTTCCACCAACGCTGCCGATTCCACCCGTTTGCCCGCCGAGATCCGCGCCGAACTTCTCGCCGATTCTGCCGAGGCCTTCCAGCGCGCCTTGCGCACTCAACGCGATTCCCAACCGGCCCGCATCAGTCTGGCCGCCGTCCAGGCACTTCTGCCCGAAGCCGCCGAACAAGCCCATATTGCTCGAATTCTAAAAAACGAGGGGCAGACCGCCCCCCCCGCCATGGCCGATCGCCTCCTGAACGGACAACGTCAGATCAATGCCGCCATTCCCCAGGCGGATACCAACCCCATCCCGGACCGGATCCGCATCCTCGAACAACTCGCCACCGGCCAAAAAGCCAATTCCGATTTACTGATTCCTCTCAAATCCCAATTGATCGAAGCCCTTTCCCAGCAACCCGCCGATGCCACCAATCGCCCCATCCGTCCCGAGGAAGTCGCACACTTTATCGAAGTCACCCGGGATCAATTGCATCAGACCGCCCAGGCCTTGCGCGACCTGGATCCCCGGGCCGCCAGTTACGGCAAGGGCGCGGAAGCCGCCCTCTACACGCTCTGGAAAGGTATTGCCGACTATCCCCAACTGCTCCAGGAAGATATCCGGCAGCAAACCAATTCCGTTGCGCTCACCGCCCAAGGACTGCCCCCACTTTCCGACGCCGGCCTCAACGCTCTGGTTCAAAACCAATCCGAAGCCGGTACGCTCACACGCCTGTTCCTCGGCCGGTTCCAGGAAACCGTTCCCAAGGAGGGACTCCCCGCGCCCCAGCCGCCGCCCTCAACTGCCCCCGGAGCCATATCGTTAACCCCACCGACCGCCGACACCAATGCCCCCCCCTTGCTCACCGCCGAAGACCGCCAAAAAATCGTCGACCTCGCCCTCCAGGCCATCGATGTTCAAAGCAACGCGGTTCAGACGCTGCGGACCCGGGATACCCAGAGAGCGCTCACCCGGACCCGGCATGCCGCTGAACTGCTTAAGGAAATCGATAAGCTTCTGCCTCGCCAATCCAAACCCCAATCCTCCCAACAACCCCAGGATCAACCGCAATCGGACAAGAAAGATCAACCCCCGGAGGAGCCCGATCAACCGCCGCCCGATCAGACCCAACAACCCCAGCCGAAACCGGAAGACCAACCCCAACAGCCTCAAACCCCGAAAGATATCCAGCAATTGCTCGACCTTGCCCGCCAACGCGAAAAGGATTACCAGGATGCCCAACGTCGCCGAAACACGGACATCCCCATGCCCCCCATGACCCGGGATTGGTAGGACTTCCATGCGCCTCCAGCGAAAAAACCAATCGATCCGGCGATCCCTCTGGCAGGTCCTCGGCCTCCTCTGTTTGTTCGCCACACCCGATGTGTCCGCCGCCGACCCGTCGTTGGAACTTTCGGCTTCACGCGCTGAGATTTACCTGGGCGAAAGTTTCGTGCTTCAGGTTAAAGCCGCACAGGCCAATCGCGATGAGCCCGATCTCTCGGCCCTTTCCAATGCGGTCGTACGAAAACTGGGCAGTCAGGATATCAGCAACTACAGCATTGTCATCGTCAACGGCCGGATGCGTCGTGAGGGATTTTCCGGCCGGATTCACGCCTATGAAATTCAACCTCTGGCAGCCGGGCCTTTCCCCGCCGGCCCCGTCCGCCTCGGTAATCTTTCCGAACCCGGCCCCGTCATTTCGGTGATGGGTATCGAGACCCAGGAAATCGTCCAACTCTCCGTGGTCGCCAGCACCGCCACCGCCCTGGCCAATGAACCCTTCCAGATTTCCCTCCGCCTCCGGGTTCGCGCTCTGCCCGGGCAATTTGCCGAAGTCGATCCTTTTCCGCCCGACGA
>CAZCDO010000201.1:6433-6900 GCA_964497135.1 uncultured Verrucomicrobiota bacterium | reverse complement strand
GGCGAGGTGCCCGCACCGGCCGGCGCTCTCCACGAACCGCGTGTGGCGGACCTCGACGGAATCCACCTTGTCCGGGCCGGTAACGACCACCTTAACCAAGGCCAGGGCGTATCGGCCGCTCGGAGATTCGGCGTAATTGCCATCGATCGTACCCAACTCGATCCGCACCTGCCGACAATCCGTGATCGTCAGCAAGTTGACGGGCTCCCAGCGGACGAAGCTGATCCCTTCAGGCATTGCCGCCTGACCCAAGGCGAAGCGGCGCTCGTTGAGCACGGCCGTGACCAGATGCGGACCATTGAGGTCCAAGCCTGAAGCCGGAGCGGAGTCCGCCCCGGACAGACGGCTGCGGGGAGCGGTTCCCACCGGGACCGGCGCAGTTTCCACGCTGACCTGCAGGGTACCGGCGGGCTTGCGGACCAGCGGCGTGGGCAGGTTCAGGCGAAAGGCGTTGCTCGTCAGCGGAG
>CAZCDO010000201.1:0-6423 GCA_964497135.1 uncultured Verrucomicrobiota bacterium | reverse complement strand
TGCACGAGCACCGGGACGCCGCCCACCAGCGCGTGCGGTTGAACCGTGACGACTTTGAGGGCGTTACTGGAGATGAAGCTCCACTCCTTGATTTCCAGATCCCGGCACGGCTTGGCCACGACCACGCCCTCGGGAATGCGTGCCGGGACGCCGTCCATCCAGAACTCAAACGCCTCCGGGGTTGCGTTGGTCACCATGAACAGACCATCGAACCAGCCGCCCCAGCGCGGGCCGGAGATCTCCTCCGACACAATCCTCACGCCCTGGCCGTCGTGCAAGCCGTGGCCGGGCGCGGTGGCGCGCCCCAACCGGCCCCGGTTGATTCCAGACGCGTCCGTTCTGGATTGGAAGCTCCGCCTCTCGACCGATGCCCTGATCGCGGAGGGACGGGCTGACGCCCTGTTGCTCGGCAAGCCTGAAGCCATCGAAGTGCGACGCATCGATCCCACTTATTTCACGGAAGCCGATGCGGCCGCCGGTCGGCCCGATTTACACCTTTCGCTTCTGGACGTACCCCGACCGACTTTGGATAAAATCCTGGCCCAATCGCGGGATTTGAGCCTTTATCCCGCCCTGCCTAAACAATCAGGAGCCGGATCGAAAAATATTCGCCTGCTCGTTCCGTTCGATTTATTCTGGATTGCGATCCGCGTGATGCCGGTGCTACCGGAGGGCTGGATGCCGAAACCGATCGAAACACCGGAACTCCCCGATGAGGCCGAATAAATCCCAGGTCCGCCAGGGCCTGATCCTGCTGTCCTTGATGCTGCTCCATGCCACCGTCGACACCTATCCCGGCATGCTCCCCGTTCTGCTTCCCCTGCTTCGGACCCACTTCCAACTCTCCCTAGCCCAGGGCGTCCAGTTGATCAGCGTCATGAATCTCACCGCAAATGTCGTCCAAATTCTCACCGGTCATCTGCGCGCCCGCCAAAGCAAATCGTTCTTCATCCTCCTCGGCGCCTGGTTGGCGGCCGCCCTGATCCTGATCCCGCTCATTCCCATCTCCGCCGCCGGATGCTGGATGCTGACCGGACTGATGTTGATTTCGGGCAGTGGCGTGGCCATCGTTCACCCCGAAGGTCTGCGCGCGGTCCACGCCATCCAACACCTCCCCTCGGCATTTTGCACCTCGTTTTTCCTGATGGGCGGATTCGTCGGCTTTTCGGGCGGCGCCTGGCTAGCCACCGTGCTGGTCGATCGTTGGGGCTTATCCGGTCTTTACGGATTGGGTCTGATCTCCCTGTTCACGTTCCTGCTGGTCTGGGGTCTGCGGATCCCCCTCGCCGTCGAACCGGCGGAGTCCGATGCTTCCTCCTTGGAACCCACCGGGCCACCCTTCCGCCCCATCTTCCTCGCCACTATCCCGGTGGCCATTGGCTCAACCCTGCTCTGTGGTTTCTTCCCCACCCGTCTCAACGAAATCGGGTTCCCGCTCACGTATGGCGGACTCGCGGCCCTGCTGTTCGGTTGTGGCAGTGTCATCGGATCCCTCACCTGGGCGCTGCTCGCCCGGCGCCTGGGCGAATTACGCTGCGCCATGTGGGCCATGCTGGGCGGCGGGCCCTCCGTGCTGATTTTCCTGCTCACCCTCCACTCCCGCTGGGCCCTCATCGCGCTCCTGCTGGCCGGCGCCACCGGCGGATCGGCTTTCGCCCTGATGGTGTCCCAGGCCCGCCACGCCCGCGGTCATGTCCTCGGTCATCGCATGGCCTGGATGGTCGGCGGCACCTGGGGCCTCTCCAGCATTCTGCTCATGCTGCTCGGAAAAGTGGCCGAATGGACCGGCACCCAAGCCGTCCTCCACCTCACCTGGATCGCCTACCTCACCGGCGCGATCGGGGTGTGGCGACTCCGCCGCCAACCCGCCAGCCGGTAGCCGCACCGCCCGATTTTGGAGAGATCCGCCGTTTCTCCATACAGGCTTGCGATTCCAACCCGATTCTGTCATTTTCTTCCTCATGAAAACCCCCTCCTTGACGATCGTGGCTTTTGGCAACTCCATCACCCAGGCGGTTGAACAGCCCGAAAACCTTCGGTGGGTTTCCCGGCTGGGCGCCCGCTTCGCCCGGAAACGCGTAACGCCATGACACCCAACGCCCTCATCCATGAAGTCAGCCCTTATCTCCTCCAACACGCGCGGAATCCGGTGGAGTGGCGCCCCTGGGGCGAGGATGCATTTGCCTTGGCCCGGCAGGAAAACAAACCCCTCTTTCTTTCGGTCGGATATTCCACCTGCCATTGGTGCCATGTCATGGCGCACGAATCGTTTGAAAATCCCGAAATCGCCGGCTTGCTGAATACCGCTTTCATCCCCGTTAAGGTCGATCGAGAGGAGCGCCCCGATATCGATCGGATTTATATGTCCTATGTCCAGGCGCTGACCGGAAGCGGCGGCTGGCCGATGAGCGTCTGGCTCACGCCCGAGCTCAAGCCCTTCCACGGCGGCACGTATTTCCCGTCCGAAGACCGCGGCGGATCTCCCGGTTTCAATTCTATATTGCGCCAGATCGCCGCCCTTTGGGCCGAAGATCCGGACCAAATCCACACCCTGGCCGAAAATAATCTGCGGCGCCTTCACTTCAAGCCGGCTAAATCCGGGCCAGCCCACTCCCCGCCCGATGGGGCGATTGGCGACAAAGCCTTCCATCTCCTCGAATCCATTTACGATCCGGATGAGGGCGGATTCGGCGGCCCCCCCAAATTCCCCCAACCCGTCAATTTCAACTTCCTGTTCCGTTATTACGCCGGGACCGGCACCCGGGGTGCGGTGGACATGGCCCTCCACACGTTGAGCAAAATGGCCGCGGGCGGACTGCAGGATCACCTCGGCGGCGGATTCCACCGCTATAGCGTGGACGCCTCCTGGTTTCTGCCGCACTTCGAAAAAATGCTCTACGACCAGGCCCAACTGATCCCCGCCTATCTCGAAGCCTTCCAAATCACCCGAATCCCCGCCTATGCCGAAGTCGCCCGACAAACGCTCGCCTATGTCCTGCGCGATCTGACCGGTCCCGAGGGCGAATTCTTTTCGGCCGAAGATGCCGATAGTCCGCTCCCGAATCATCCCGATGAGCACGGGGAAGGCGCTTTTTATCTCTGGACTCAGTCCGAAATCGCGGCGGTGCTCGATGCCCGGGCGGCGGACGTTTTTTGCTTCCATTATGGAATCGCGCCAGACGGTAATGTTCGGAATGATCCGCGCCAGGAGTTCTCCGGCCTGAATCTGGTATCCGTCCAACAAACGCTGGAAGCCACAGCCACAAAGTATGCCCTCTCTCCGGAACAGGCTGAAAAATTGCTGGCTGATAGTCGGGCCCGATTGCTGGATGTGCGGCGACAGCGCCCCCGCCCGCATTGTGACGATAAAATCATCACCGCCTGGAATGGTCTGATGATTTCAGCCTGCGCCCGGGCCGCCCAGGTCCTGGATGACATCCCCGCCCTGCTGGCCGCCGAAAAGGCGGCCCGCTTCATCGAAACCCGCCTGGTCGACCCGCAAACCGGAAATTTGCGACGCCGCTACCGGAGTGGACAGGCCGCCATTGAAGGTTTTGCCGAAGACTACGCGTTCCTCATCCAGGGCCTTTTGGATCTTTTCGAAACGACCTTCGAAACGCATTGGGTGACCTGGGCACTCACCTTACAAAACCGACAGGACACGCTCTTTTGGGACCCGATCCAGGGCGGTTACTTTGCCACCTCCACTCAGGATCCAAACCTGATTTTGCGCCTCAAGGAAGAACACGACAGCGCCGAACCCTCCGCCAACTCCATTTCCGCCATGAACCTATGGCGTCTGGGTCATCTGACCGGCCAGGAAACTCTTCAAAACCGCGCCGTTCAACTGATTTCGGCCTTCGAAGCGCGCCTCCAGGGAAATCCCCTCGCGCTTCCCCAATTGCTTGCGGCACAACTCGTCCTGAACAAAAATCCCCGGCACATCATCATCGCGGGTCGGCGTGAAGCACCTGACACCCGAGCTTTGCTCCGTGAAGTTTATACCCGGTTCATTCCCAACCGAATCCTGCTTCTTGTCGAACCCGGCGAACCGTCACCCCCATCGCCCCTCGATTCGACGCTGATTCAGGATCGAAAGTCCCTCGAGGGACGGGCAACCGCCTATCGGTGCGAAAACCGAACCTGCCAACCGCCGGTTTGCGATCCAGCCGAATGGGGCCGCCAGTTGGAGCTGGCGATTTCATGACTGAGCCTGCGTGGCATCAGGGTATCTGAAGGGGGGCCGGGGGCTCCGAGCACGGCCGCTTCGGGATTCACGGAAATCCGTGGTACGGAGCCCGCGGGCCACCCCGGAATTCATTCTCGAACGTGAACCGGCCAGGGACTGTTTTATCCGGCAAGATTTTCTTCTTGCCGAGCCATCCGCTTTTCGGCTCAATACCGCCATGCACATCATCGATGTCAACACGTCCATCGGCAAGCGGGTCGATGAAGATCCCCGCTATTCGCCCGCCGCCCTGCGCGCAGAACTCGACGCCCACCAGGTCGCGGCCGCCTTAACCTATTCCCAGCGGGGTGTGGACTACGATTACCGGACCGGAAACCGCGAAGTCACCGCCCTGCATCAGACGGATCCCTGGATTTTGCCGGTCGGCATTCTCGATCCCCGCGACCCCCAAGGGTGGACGGAAGATCTGGAGTATTGCCGCGAACAGGGGGTGAAAGCCATCCGCTTTTTCCAGGTGGCCCAACGCTGGTCCACCCAATCAGCCCTTTTCCAGAAACTCTTGAAACAATTTCAAGGCCACACCATCGCGCTGATGTTTTCATCCATTGATTCCTATACCGGTTGGGACGGCCCGTTGCGGGTGGCCCAAATGACCGCTGACCTCGGCGTGCCGGTTATTTTCATGGACACCTATTACGCCAACATGGTGGAGGTCATCGAAGTGATGCGCGCCTTCCCCCACGTGTACCTGGAGACGCACTGGCTGGCCGCCGTGGCCGCTGTGGAGCAGGTGGTGGGCGAAGTCGGCGCCGACCGGGTGCTGTATGGTTCGGGGCATCCCGCCCGGCCCATGCAAAAAGCGCTGAACCAGGTGCTTGAGGCCGCCATCTCCCCGGCTGAAAAGGAAGCCATTCTCGGCCAGAATGCCCGGCGCCTTTTTTCTCTTGCGTCCAACGTCTTTGCGGGGCGCCCCGTACTGTCGGATTATGAACCCCGCCGGTTCGACGAAAAAATCATCGATATCCACACGCATCTCGGCTTCTGGCATCGGCAACCGCATGAGGAATATGATCCGACCCGGATGATCGAACGCATGAAACGCTACAACATCCGGTGCAGTATCGTTTCCGCGGCCGAAAGCATTCGCTATGACACGGCAGCGGGCAATGCCGCCATTGCGCAAGTGGTCGCCCGCCATCCGGAATTAAAGGGTTATGTGGAACTGAATCCCCTGCAATATGAGTTATCCTGCGCCGAAATGAAACGCTATCTACCGCGGCCGGAATTCGCCGGGGTGGAAATCGAACTCACTCACATCCCCTGCCCCACGGGCGGGCCTCAAGTCCACGCCCTGATGGCCGAAATCGCGCGCTACGGCAAACCGGTCCTCTTCATGCCGGCCACGGGCGGGGATGCGGAAGCCGAGCGCGATCTGGCCCGATCGTATCCCACCGTTCAGCTCGTTCACGCCCATGGGTTCGATTCCGCCTGGGCGCACATCGTGGCCGATACGCCCAATATCAGCGTCGAATTCTGCCTGAGTTCGGCCAGCCATCACCATCTGCGGGATGCCCTTGATATTCTGGGTCCCGAACGGGTTCTGTTCGGAACCGATCAGGCTTTGCTGGGCGTGGGCGGCCAGATCGGCCTCTACCTCGATGCTCGAATGACGGCCCACGAACGCCAACTGGTCCTGCGCGATAATGCCCGGCGGCTATACAAAATCTCCGGCTACGCGCCTTGAGTTCTTTGACGTACTCATGTGAACAGAATTGGCTGCCTCGATCCGAATGATGCGCAGGGTGCATGCCGATGGGCAGGTGCCTCAGCGCCATCGCAAGGGCACGGATTGTTTCTTTCGCTGCCAGCGTCGATCCTAGATGGTATCCCACAATCTTTCGAGAGAACATATCCGTGATCAAACTCAAGTATCCAAAATCCTCAAAAGTCCGAATAAAGGTGATATCCACTGCCCAGGCCTGATGGGGACCCGTCAGATCTAACACTATTCCTCTTGCTTGATTTCAATGTGGATATCCTTCGGCAGAGCCACACCAGCCGCAACCTGCAGGGCTTTGAACGCGCCAATTGTGACGGCACAAGCCGCGCAACAGCCTTTCAAGTTTTCACGCGCTGTCGTCAGCACGACTCCGTCCGCGCCCGCGCCAATCTCGGCATAGCCATCCACCACAACTCCTGTTTTCATCGTTTCTCCCGAATTATCGCGCCGTATA
>CAZCDO010000200.1:0-6903 GCA_964497135.1 uncultured Verrucomicrobiota bacterium | reverse complement strand
GCGTGGTGAGCGCTCACGGGGCGTGATCGTGCACCTCGCGTCTGAGCCCGTTTAACGAGGCGCGGTGGTCCCGAACGAGCAGCCGCGCGAGGCACCCGCCGGCCTGGCGGCGGGCTCGTCGCGCGGCTATCAGGACCTTGGCGAACTCAGCGGCTTTGCGTGAGAATAATGGGAGTTCACACCGTTACGGCGTGGTCGAAGAATTTTGTCTAACACCCAATTCAGGGGGCCGCGGGAGCGGGCGCATGGAAGTCCCGTGATTGCGTGAATCCAAGTAAGTCGGGCATTCCTGCCCACCCGGGTTAACGTAAAGGGGAATCCGGTTCGGCCTCAATCTCTGCGCCGTCCGGTTCCGGCAGGTCGGCGCCGGTCATTGAATCGATGGTCAGGATTGTTTTGCGGTTGTCGGGGAGGGTGCGGATTTCCAAATCCTTGATCATCCAGGCGTCGCCGATTTTTCGGAAGCTTTTGATGGAAACCCGGCGGATGATGTGGCCGAGGGGATCCTGGGCTTCAGCCAGCAGAAGCATGCCGTGCGTGCGGTCGATCCAGAGGCGGACGGAGGCATAACGATCCTGGGCGGGATTGGGAGAGTAGAGGTCGACCAGGTAACAGGATTGTCCTTTCACCTCCTGGATGCCGATGGTTTTGCCCTCCGTCCACCAGAGAAAGCCAAGGGTGAGGTCCATCCATAATAGATCGGAATCCGGCAGGCAAAGGTTGAGTGAAGGGGATTGAACGGTGTGGGGGGGGGCGCCGGTTTCGAGGAGCAGGGAGGGGGGCAACCCGGGTGGCCGGCGGATTTCAAGATGGGCCAGGGGGGATCCAAAATTATCGGCCAGGCGATACGTGCCGTGGGCCGCGGGGCCGCGGGCCAGGATGTGCATGTCGATTTTAAATCGGGTGGCGATGCCGTCGGAGTTTTTATCGCTTTTCAAAACTCCCTGGAGCGTCACGGGCTGATCGGGCAGGCGGTTGAGCAGGTTGTCGAGCAGTTCCCGGGCCGCGGGTAATTCCAGTTGGGCGGCGGATGTGATGAGGGCGGTTTCCCCGGTTTGGGCGAAAAGAGCGAGACCGGTTGCGAACCAGCAAATCGGCCCCCAGAGATGGATCAGCGGACGTTTCATATCGACTCCTTAATGAGGTCGCAAGGATAGGGTTCCCCGGCGAGTGTGTCAAAAACTTTTCCAATATCGTTGACAGCCCCCCAAAGGGAGCCTATTATGCGCTGTTTTTTTTATCGAAACCAGCAGCAACGGGCATCATCACGGAAGGATTGAGGATCATGAAAAAAGGTTTGGTTCTAGGTTTGGTGGGCGGGTTGGTCATGAGTGGGACGACATGGGCAGCGGATGCCGCGGCAAGTGCGATTCCGGCGGCCTGGTGGGTGGCTCCGATCGCCTCGGTACTGGCCTTGATTTTTGCCTGGGTCTTTTACCGGATGATGATGGGCGCTCATCCCGGCAATGCCCGGATGATTGAGATTGCCGGGTACGTGCGCGAAGGGGCCATGGCCTACCTGTTCCGCCAATACAAGGTGGTGTCGGTGGTCTTTTTGGGCTTGGTCGTGGTTCTGTTTGTGCTGGCTAAATTCCATATCCAGAATCCCTTTGTGCCGATCGCTTTTCTGACCGGCGGCTTTTTCTCCGGACTCTGCGGGTACCTGGGAATGCGCACGGCGACCGCGGCCTCCTCACGGACGGCGCAAGGCGCCAGCGAAGGACTGAATCGCGGTTTGACCGTGGCCTTCCGGTCGGGTGCCGTGATGGGCTTGGTCGTGGTCGGATTCGGTTTGCTCGATATTTGCATTTGGTTTTGGTTTCTGGATAAGGTGATTTTTACGCCTGAAAACATGGCGGCGGGTGTGAACTTTTGGGGGATGACTTTCGTCCCGGCCGGTTGTTCGGCGGCTGAAAAATGGTCGGAAATCACGACGACCATGCTGACCTTCGGAATGGGCGCCTCGACCCAGGCGTTGTTTGCGCGCGTGGGCGGCGGCATTTATACCAAGGCGGCGGATGTCGGCGCGGATTTGGTGGGCAAAGTCGAAGCCGGTATCCCGGAAGACGACCCCCGCAATCCGGCGACCATTGCCGACAACGTCGGGGACAATGTCGGGGACGTGGCCGGAATGGGCGCCGATCTGTATGAATCCTATTGTGGTTCCATCCTGGCGACAGCGGCCCTGGGCGCGGCGGTCGGCGCGGGGTATATCCAGAACGGCATGGAGGAAGGTCTCGCGGTATCCAAGACGATCAGCTTGATCGTTGCGCCGATGATCGTGGCCGGCATCGGAACGCTTTTATCCATCATTGGAATGTTCATGGTTCGTTGTAAAGAGGGAGCCGATCAGAAGAGTTTGTTGCGGGCCTTGTTGATCGGGACCTTGGGCAGTTCGGCCTTGATCATTGTTGCCCTGGCCCTGATGGCGGGCATGGGTTTTGTGACCTGGGGCATTTTCGGCGCCGTGGTCGCGGGTTTGACGGCCGGGGTTTTGATCGGGCAGTCGACCGAATATTACACCTCCGATTCGTATGGCCCGACCAAGGGCATCGCCGGCCAGGCCCGCATGGGCGCGGCGACCGTGATCATCGACGGATTGGCGACGGGGATGATGTCGGCGGCCTATCCCGTGATCATTGTGGCGATCGCGATCCTCTGTGCGTTTGGTTTTGCCGGCGGGTTCGGGGAATTCAGTATGGGTTTGTATGGGGTCGGGTTTGCGGCCGTGGGAATGCTGGCCACCTTGGGAATCACCCTGGCCACGGATGCGTATGGGCCGATCGCGGATAACGCCGGCGGCAATGCCGAGATGGCGCATTTGCCTCCGGAAGTCCGGGAGCGGACCGATGCCTTGGATTCGCTGGGCAACACGACGGCGGCGACGGGCAAGGGCTTTGCCATCGGGTCGGCGGCCTTGACGGCCATGGCCCTGCTGGCGGCCAATATGGAAGAAGTCAAGATTTGGGCCACGCGTTTTGCCGAGAAGTCGACCGATGGATCGTTCGTCATCGGACGGGACACCCTATCCGCCGCGGGCATCAAGGCGAGCACGGTGTTGGATTTTATGCAGAAGTTTGAAGTGCATCTGCTCAATCCGATGGTGATTTGCGGGTTGTTCATCGGGGGCATGATGGCCTTTCTGTTCTGCGCTCTTTCGATGAAGGCGGTCGGCCGCGCGGCGGGGAGCATGGTGGAGGAAGTCCGTCGCCAATTCAAGGAGAAGCCCGGTATTATGGCCGGTACGGATCGTCCTGATTACGCCCGCTGCGTGGCTATTTCCACCGCCGGCGCCCAGCGCGAGATGATCCTCCCCTCATTATTGGCCATCATCGTTCCTGTTGCTACCGGTTTGATTTTTGGGATTTCCGGTGTGATGGGCCTGTTGGCGGGCGGGTTGGCCACGGGCTTTGTCCTGGCCACCATGCTCAACAATGCCGGTGGCGCCTGGGATAACGCCAAGAAGTATATTGAAAAGGGGAATTTGGGCGGCAAGCGTCTGCCGGATGGAACCAAAAATCCGATTCATGCCGCGGCGGTGATCGGCGATACGGTGGGGGATCCCTGCAAGGATACGAGCGGACCGTCGCTCAATATTCTCGTCAAATTGATGAGCATGGTCAGCATTGTGTTCACCCCGGTGATTCTGAAGTTCTCGCCGGTTGTGCAAAAAGCGTTGCATATCGTCAATTATTGAACCTGACCTTCCTCGGAACGGGAACCTCCGTCGGCATTCCGGTCATCGGTTGCGAGTGCGCCGTTTGCCGGTCGGAGGATCCGCGGAATATCCGTCTGCGATCCAGTCTCTATGTGGTGGTGGACGGTCTTCATCTGGTGATCGATACCAGCCCGGATTTTCGACAACAGGCGTTGCGCCACCGAATCCCGCGGGTGGATGCGGTCTTGGTGACGCATTCGCATGCCGATCATATTTTCGGGCTCGATGAAGTCCGCCGTTACAATACCCTGCAAAACGCGGTGATTCCCGTGTATGCGGCGGATGAAACCGTTGCGGATTTGAAGCGGATTTTTAATTATATCTATGTCGAGGCGCCGCCGGGAACCTATCGACCGCGACTCGACATGATCTCGGTCGAGGAACCCTTTCAGGTGGGCGATGGAGTGGTGACTCCGATTCCGGTTATCCACGGGCACGTCAAGACCCTGGGGTTTCGCCTCGATGCCGGCGGACACAGTATCGGGTATGTTCCGGACTGTCGGGAAATGCCGGATCGTTCCCTGGCTTTGTTGAAAGATGTGGATGTCATGGTTTTGGATGCTTTGCGGCATCGCCCCCATGCGACGCATTTGACGGTGGAGGAGAGCGTGGCGCTATTGCGGAAGATTGGGGCGCGCCGGTCTCTGCTGACTCACTTATGCCACGATCTGGACCATGCCGAGACCCAGGCGGGTCTGCCGCCGGGAATCGAGGTTTCATGGGATGGTTTGGAAATCAAAGTGGGGTAGGATCTTGCCATACACTCGCCAGAATGGTCGGGACCCTTCGATTTCGCTCAGGGGAGCCAGAGCCCGACCCCTCTGGAAAGGTGTAAGATAAATTTCTTCGGCAACGCCGCAGAAGTGAGAACTCCGATTATTCTCACGCAAAGCCGCAAAGTTCGCCGAGTTCCTGATCGCCGCGCGACGAGCCCGCCGCCAGGCCGGCGGGTGCCTCGCGCGGCTGCTAGCTCGGAACCGCACCTCATTAAATGGGATCAGCCGCGGGGTGCACGATCACGCCCCGTGAGCGCTCACCCCGCGGCTTGGCTTTTCCCCTCGCACCCCCGCTCCGCGCCCTTTGCGGCTCTGCGTGAAAATATTCCGATCGGGATGGCGGTCCATTCCGATTTACCCCTGTCCATCTGATCTTTTGAATATACGAGTAGGCCCCAGAATGAGGCTATCTCCTGTGTCCCCGAAATTTGTCCTACGCCCCTCTGGTGGAGAATCGGAACTTTTGGGTTGCGGGTCGGGATGTCTTATACTATTAAGGAAGCCTGCGGAACTGATACGGAAACCGATGGGGGATCCTTATGAACAAACCGGTTAATTTTATCCATCTGGCCGGAAGTGGCACCGGATCGGACTGGGGATCCTTCGCTTTGGAATTTCCTCATCGGGCCCGCTTCACGGCGGTGGTGGATGCCGACCGGAATCGGCGGGAAGCCTTTGCCGCGGAGCACAATATTGCCAAAAACCGCCAGTATGGCACGCTGAAGCAAGCTCTTCAGGAAGGCCGACTGGCCGATGCGGCGCTGGTCAGTGTCGCCGAAACCGAGCGGGCGGCCGCGATTTTGGGTATGCTGGGGGCGGGCTATGATGTGATGACGGAAACCCCTCTCGCCTTGACGGCGGCGGATGTGACGGCCATTGCCGATGTGGCCCGCAAGGGCGATGCGATTCTGGCCGCGTATCATCCTTTGCGCCACCATTCCTTGTTTCGGACGGTCCGCCAGATGATTCATTCCGGCGCTTTTGGCCGGGTTCTGGGCGTTGAATTGACCCGAACCTTGAGCCATGCGGCCATGGCCCACTATCAGGTTCGGGGCGTTGTGAACACCCAGGCGGCCTTGCCGCTCATGGGCGCCTGTGCCGGGACGGAATTGGATTTATTACGGGGATGGGCTGACTGTCGTCCGCGCAAAGTCTGCTCCTCCGGGGCGTTGACCCATTTCAAAGCCGATCGCGCGCCGCAGGGCGCGCCGGCGTTTTGTCTGGATGGGTGTCCCATTCAGCGGGACTGTCCTTATCATGTGGTGCGGATGTATGGCGATGCGAGCGCCGATCCCGTCCGGGTGCGGCAGATTGGCGCCTTCAAGGAACGGCATGAACTCTGGCACACGCTCCGCAACAGCCGCTATGGCCGGTGTGTTTACAAATGCGACAACGATGTCCTGGATTTTCAAGCCGTCGCCATTGAATTTGAGGGTTCGGTGACCGCCCATTTGACCGTGACCGGAATGGGCGGCGAGGATGCCCGCATGGCGAGAATTGTGTTGGATAACGGTTTGATCGAACTCGATAGCCGGAACGGTTCGATATCCGCATCGACTTTGAATCCCCCGATGCGCCGCCAAGTGGAATCAGTTGGCGCACCGCAGGATCCGATCCGGGCGATGTTGGACGCGTTTGTCGAAGCGGTGGGGACCCGGGATCGGCGTCATCTTCCGGCGCCCTTCGGGGCATCCCTGGACGGCCATTGGATGGCATTTGCGGCGGAGGAGTCGCGCCTGTCCGGAAAATGGGTGGAATTGCGAAATCCCGATGGCGGGCGCGGACGGAATTAAGGAGCGACCATGGCCGGTTTATTGATTCGTTGGATGGTTTTGACCGTGGCCGTGTGGGCGGCCTGCCTGGTTCCCGGGATCACGTACGATGACACGTGGAGCCTGATCATCGCCGCGCTTTTCCTGGGGGTTCTGAATGCCTTGGTCAAGCCGCTCCTGATTTTGGTTGCCCTTCCCGTGGTGGTGGTGACGCTGGGTTTGTTTTTGTTTGTCATCAATGCCTTATTGGTCTGGTTTTTACCCAACATCGTGCCGGGTTTTCATGTGGCGGGATTCTGGCCGGCGATGGGGGGCTCGTTGATCATCTCGCTGGTCACCATGTTTCTCGGCAAAGGGGTGGTGCGTCGGCGCGCACAGGCGACGCCGCATGCGTCGCACGGGGACACCGGGCGGGTGGGCTATTCGGCGCCGCCACCGGGGCGGGGTCCAATCATCGATGTCGAGCCGATCGAGGAGAAAAAGGTATGACGGGCGTTCAGATCCACTCTCTCCTGGGTGGCCCGACGGCTCCGTACGGCAGGCTCTTTGGAATCGGGCGCTTCTACGATTCGGTGTATTCTTGGATCCTCTTGGCGACCCGTAGTGCCTTTACTGGTTGGAGGCCGTCTTTGTTCAG
>CAZCDO010000199.1:2455-6908 GCA_964497135.1 uncultured Verrucomicrobiota bacterium | reverse complement strand
GTCCAACAAACCTGCTTCAAATTTGCCACCTCACCAGGTCGGCGGACACAGATGGCGGCTGCGAGGCTTTGCCTGCCGCCGCTGCTCATCCGGCGTCCAAAAAAAATGACCGGCCGCGGGCACCCACATGCACCGCGACCGGTATTTATCAGGGTAACTATCAAGCGAGAGCTTAGCGAATCGACGCCGGTTCGGCTGCGCACATAAGGCCAATTTTCACGCAGAATTTGTCCAGTTCGATCACAGCCCCGCTCCCGCCCTCGACGGCCGCAGCTTCGCGGCGACCCTGCGCAACCCCCAGGCCCCCCGCCAAGGAGGCGGTGTTTCACGCCTACCTTCCCATCCAGCCGCCGTCCACGAGCAGAACGGTCCCATGGACATAATCGGAGGCCTCCGACGCAAGGAAAACGACCGGGCCCTTGAAGTCGTCCGGACAGCCCCAGCGTCCGGCGGGGATGCGGGCGACGATTTGCTCGTTACGCTTGGAGTCCTGCCGCAATGCCTCCGTCGTGTCGGTGACCACATAGCCCGGGGCGATGGCGTTGACGTTGATTCCCTTGCCGGCCCACTCATTAGCCAAGGCCTTCGTCAACTGGCCAATTCCCCCTTTGCTCGCCGCGTAACCGGGAACCGTGATTCCGCCCTGGAACGTCAGCAGCGAGGCCGTGAAGATGATTTTGCCCCGACCGTGTTTGAGCATCTCTTTCCCGATCTCGCGACTGAGCACAAACTGGGCGCTCAAATTGATCTCCATGATGCGATCCCAGAGCTCATCCGGATGCTCGGCGGCAGGCGCCCGAAGGATCGTCCCGGCATTATTGACGAGGATATCAATCCTTGGACCGTCGGTTATCAACCGCTCGATCAGGGCATAGAGCGCGGGCCGATGGGAGAAATCGACGGCGTAGCCCCGGAATTTCCGGCCCAATGAGGTAACTTCCTTTTCCACGGCGCTGCCCGTGGGCTCGAGCGTCGCGCTGACACCGATGATGTCGGCGCCCGCTTCGGCCAGGGCAACGGCCATCGCTTTTCCGATTCCCCGCCGGCAACCGGTGACCAGCGCCGTTTTCCCATTTAGATCAAATATTTTCATGGCACTTGATGGAGAGATTCACCCGTTGGGTTCGTCGAATTGCGCCCGCTCTTTTCGGTTGTAGAGGTGGGACCAGGTAAAGCGAAGACCGGTTTAACTCTTTTCCGCGATCCTGGTGGTCAATGCAGCCGGCTGATTTCCACCCGAAGGCGAGTCTGTGCGGTCACAGGTTTGCCCGCCCGTATGTCTTCCTCGCGGAATTTCGCCATCATCACGGCACCGACTCCCGCTTTGCCCTCGCGGTTCAAGGTATATCGCTGGTGGTCGTAGATGATATAAATTGCGCCGTCCTTGGCCAGGGCGCCATCGGGATAGGACGATTCCCGCTCATCCAACAGCAATCCACCTTGCCATGATATCCCGTCATCGTCGGAAACGAAGGCCGTCAGGTGATCGCGGCTCCCCGTCGGCCCGTTGTTCCGCACCAGAAGCAAGGCGCCCGAATTCAACCGCCGGACGAAGAACCGTTTGCTCGCCACGTTTTTCGCTTCCAGGTACTTCGCCCCCGGGCTCCACGTGTGGCCGCCGTCGGTCGAAGTGCTCTGGCCGATTCCCCAGGTGGTCCGGACCAACATCCACAGGCTGTTATCCCGGCGCTCGACGATCATATGCTCGTCCGACCTTGTTGGGTAAATCCGAACCTGCCCGATACGATCAAAGGTCTTCCCCTGATCCCGCGAGCGATAGACGTTGGAACCCCGCTCGTCGCCAAGGTCGTGCTCAAGCATCTTCTTCGTGTAGGGTGAAAGATCATAACCATCCAGGTTGATATTTGGCAGACCCGTATTGTCGCGCCACAATCCAATCGGCAGAAGCCAGTCCCCGTTGCGCAGCACGGTTGGCTTGTTCAGCATCACGCCGTTGGCGATTCGCCGCGGCTCGGACCACCGCGGATTCTCGGCCTCCGGTTCACTCGTCTGGATCGCCCAGACGCCCATGCGGCCATCCTGCAATCCGGCACTCTGCGCCCAAAAGAACCACAGGCGTCCGGCCGGATCGAGCCACAGGCACGGATCGTAGGTGTGCACGAAGCGCTGCGCCTGAATGACCATCTTCAGGTCCACCCAGGTCAGCCCGTCGTCACCGCTGGTGGCCAATACCACGTAACTGAACGGACTTTCCACTCCGCGCGTGCCCTTGCCCGTATACCACGCCGCCCACAGCCGGCCCTTTGGGCTGCGCTCAATGCCGGGCACACCCTGTGCTCCCCGGGTGCTCTTCGCGTACTCCGGGCCGGGCGACGTGATCACCTGCGGTGGCTGCAAGGCGAGGTCGGGCAGGGCGGGCGCCGCTCCGCCGCCGCCGCAGACAAAGAAGAAGGCCGCCAGCAGCGGAACGTGCATCGTACAAAGGCGGCATGGGACTATTTTCATCGGAGGCGTTGGCATTGTTTCATGATCGCAGTTACCGGGCGAATCTCGGATTCTCGCTCCTGCGGTGCGTGGTGGGCAGGCACGTCCTCGTGCCCGCATCCCAAACGCGACCGGACGGGCTAGACCTGCGGGCACCGGGACGTGCCCGCCCATCCAAGGAGGTCCTTCGCGCTGCCAGAAGCATGGATGAGTCTTCGGTCACGTCAGTCTATATCGGTTCGCTCCTTGCCACCTTTTCGTTTGCGACCAGAGCCGTCGGCCTTGAGCACTTTCTCCGATGGCGGGCCAAAGTAGTCTTCCATCATCCCCATATAGCCAGCGCCCTTCATTTTGCTCATGATCGCACTGTAGCCCAGCGCCACGGGTCCGGCCTGGTCGCAGAGCTTCTTAATCATCGCCCAGTTTTCATTCACTTCCTTCACTGCCGCCGGGTCCTGGCCCGCGCCCTCCCGAACCCGCGTCATCAGCGGCAGATTGGCGATCATCAGCCGCGTAAACTTGAGGCCCGTATGCACGAAAGCGACCCGCCGCCGGTAAATCTCCGGCCCGCCGGCCGCGAGCAATTCCGCCTGCTGCATGATCTCGCCGGCGGCTCGAAACAGTTCAGCGGTGTAAACCTGTTCGAAAATTTTCAGCAGGTTGAAACGATCCCGGGCATTGGGGCCAAACTTGGGTGCGGCGGTAACCGCCCCAAAGGCGGTTTCCATCAAGTCATAGTAGCGCCTGACCTGGCCGGCGGATTTTCCAAAGCCTCGCGCATAATAGTCACTTAAGACCGCCTGTGGATCCTGCAAGGGATCCCAGGTCAACTGGGCCATGAGATAAAACTGCGGTCCCTGACTCGACCAGTGATCCTGCGCGGTGTCGACATAGAGGCCGATGCAGTGGTTCTCGCCCAGAAATCGGAAGTCCTCGCTGACATTTCTCAACGCGATGTCGGGCAGGCCCCACGCCCCTCCGGTCCAGTACCAGAGATTGGGCCGGTAAAACAGGTGCGGAGCCGCTTTCGACCAGGCGCTAAATTGGGCTTTCTGCGTTTGGCGCGTACCTTCGTCAATAGTGGGAAACTTGCCGACGTAGGAAATAATCACATTGTCGTCCGGCACCGCCTTGACCGGCGGCGGCGTGGACGGCCCATAGGCCAGTCCCTGAACGTAGAGGTTCTTCCGGTCGGGAAAACGCGCCCTCAACTTGCGCGCCAGATGATTCCAATAGGTGACATAGCGATCGGTGGTGGCGACGTGCTTCTCGTTCGAGTCTTTATAATTATAGGTCCACGGTGTACCGTCGGGATGATCCCATGCCCGGCATTTTGGGCAGACACAAACCCCGCTGGAATGCCCGTCGTTCTCTCCCGCCATGATCATCCTCAGTTGGGGGTTTTGGTCGATCGCCGCCACGGCGTCCGCCAACCACTGATCCCATACTTCCGGATTCGACAGGCAGATTTTCACCGTGCGGGGATCGGGATAGCCGCTGCGCGTACCATCAGGCTGCAGGGCAAACCAATCGGGATGATCGCGGCCGAACCTCTCCCACCAGCTTGTATAGGCATGACCTCCGGCCGGACCTTCGAGTGAATCCAATTTCAGGCGCTGAAACCGCGTCCAATCATCCGTCGGTTGAAAACGCTCCGCCCGGGCAAAGAGCCGCCGTCTCAGAATCTGGGGGTGAAAACGGTATTCAAATGGTGCCAGGGTAATCTCATCTCTGGGCCGGACATCTTCTCCCAGTACGCCGGGCCATAACCAACGCACCCCAAGCTGCTGCTGCAGAAACGTGTAGACGGCATTGGCCGTTCCGAATTCGACTTGCTTCGCCTTGAGAAACAGATCCCGACCAGCAATGACCAAATGACGGCCGTTACAGGCCAGCAGGATTTCCTTGGAATGCGAGAATGTGAGCTTCAACGCCGGCCAGGCTGTTGCCAATGCAGGGTGAATTCCGACCCAGATGGCGCTGCGCGGAATCGGAAGATTTCCGCTTT
>CAZCDO010000199.1:0-2445 GCA_964497135.1 uncultured Verrucomicrobiota bacterium | reverse complement strand
GCCGTGTTTTTCGTGCAGCCGCTAGCGACGCTTTGCACCCGCGGGCGGAGCGAAGTGATTTTTCCGATGTAGTCCGCCAGTTCTTCCGCCGCACGCCGGGTGGGCTCGGGGGCATCCGCCGCCAGGACGATCGGGAGCGGCTGCTGTCCCTTTTGCACCAGGACCAACTCCGATCCCGCCGCTGGGGCCAGAGCGCCAAGGCCGGTCTGACTGGCGCCCAATCCCACGGTCAATGCAGCCGCAGTTTCGATAAAGGATCTTCTGGTTATTCTTCGCTTCATAACTTCATCGTGTTGTCATCGCCGACTCGCACCGTCCCAGGGCGCGACGTTATACCAACAATAGATCGGAGAGGCTCGCGCGCATGATTTTCTGTCCGGTATCATTCTCCACTGCAATCCGCCTCGATGCTGGCTCGTTCGCCTGGTCACGCCTGGCAATCGATCAGCACCTTGACGTTCCGGGGTGTCTTTTCGAGTTCGTGGATTACATCAGGGAGTCGGGAAAGCGGCTCCACGGCGGTGATGAGTTTTTCGAGCGGCAGCCGTCCGCTGGCCACCAACGCGAGGGCGGATTCGAAGTCCTCCGGTTCATATACCCGAACGCCAATCACGGTGACCTCCTTCCACATGATTTCCCACAAGCTGACTTCCTGGGGCAAGGTACGGCTGAACGTCGCCACGACCACGACCCGGCCGCGGAGTCCGGCCAGGGTTGTCATGGCTTGGGCGCCCGCCTTCGAGCCGGATACCTCGAAGACCACATCGGCTCCCGCACCAGCCGTGCGCGCATAGACGACGTCCACCAGATTCTCCTGCGAGGAATCCACCGTTTCGAAACCGAGATCCCGGGCCAGCTCGAGCCGATGGGAATTGATTTCGGATAGAATGACCTTTCCTCCTTTGTCCCGGGCCACCAGGCCGACGAGCAGCCCAATGGGCCCGCCACCGATGACAACGACGGTGTCCCCTGTTTTCACCTGACCGAGCCGCACATCGTGCGCGGCGACCGCCAAAGGTTCGGTGAGCGCCAGGATCTTCAGGTCGATTCCGCGTGGCGCCGCGTGCAACGTGAAGGCCGGGACCGTCCACGACGCCTGGAAGGCGCCCGGGCTGTCGATGCCCATGAATTTCAGCTTGCGACAAATATGGCTGACCCCCTTGTCCGAAGCTTCTTCGTGGCGCGGATCGAGGGGACGCACCACGACGGGTTGTCCCACGGTGAAGCCGTGCACACCCGCCCCGAGTTCGGCGATGGTGCCGATCATCTCGTGCCCGACAACCTGCGGCGTTTTGATCCGATGATCCATCAGACCATGGGCGATGTGGAGATCGGTCCCGCAAACCCCACAGTAGGCGATGTCCAGACGGACTTCACCCGGACCGGGCGAAACGGGATGGCACTCGCCCAGTTCGAACTTGCCCGAGCCCTGGTAATAGGCGGCTTTCATGGGAGAAAATTTCGAGGTAAAGGATCGGGATACGAGATTCGGTTTAAGCTCCCGATGACGAAGCCATTTTTCCGATATGCTACCATCCGCCGGCGGACGGATGGCTTGCCGGGGCGGGAGCCATGAACGGCGCGATTGTCCGGTCTATTTTTCCACTACGGCATCTCGATCCAATCTGGCAACCTCCGCGAGCCGCTGGCGCAGCGACGACACCCGATCCGGCATCTTGAGTGCAAGGTCGTTCGTTTCGTTGGGGTCACTGGCCAAATCGAACAGCTCCGCCTTTTCCGATCCGGCATTCAGAACGAGTTTCCAATCGCCTGCGCGGAGCGCGGTGCCTCTGACAAAGGGTGTATAGAGCAGACGCGGAGCGGGAGTCCTGGCCTGCCCGGTCATGCGTGGCCAGACATCCACGCCGTCCCATTTGAGATCTCTTTCCGGCCGGTAACCCGCCAGGGCACAAAAGGTCGGCATCCAGTCGACAATCTGCATGGGGTCACGAAATTTTCCGGGCGCCAGCCGGCCCGGCCAGTTGGCGATGGCCGGCACGCGGATGCCACCTTCGTAGACGGATCCTTTTGCGCCGCGCAAGGGGGAGTTCGTGCCGCCGAGTGGCCCCCGGGGATAGTCATCCGGGGGATAGGCCGGGTCGTTGTTTTCAACGCGGCTACCACCGTTGTCGCTGGTGAAAACGATCAGGGTGTTGTTGCGCTTGCCGGCGCGCTCGATGGCGGCGACGACGCGTCCGACCGCGTCGTCAAAATGCATGAGGCAAGCGGCATAGTGCCGCGCCGTCTCTCCGGTGATGGCGGCGGGAACCTGATCCAGCCATGCCGGCGGTTCCTTCACCGGCAGATGAACGGCGGTGAAAGGCAGGTAGAGGAAAAAAGGCGCCGCCCCACGCGCCCGTATCCATTCGACCGCCTCGTTGGCGATCAGATCGGTGACATGCCCTTCCTCGGTGATCAGTTTTTCGTTGCGATGCCATGTTTGGC